>NZ_QETJ01000036.1:0-38926 GCF_003105095.1 Pseudomonas sp. NDM
CAGACGCAGCGGGTCGAAGTCGGTGTGATTGCTGATGCGCGGCAGCACCGGCACCACGACTTTCAAGACCTGCTCGGCCTTGTCGGTCTGGCGTTGGTCACACCGCACCAATCCCCTGTGCATACGCCGCCAGCAGAATGCCGTGGGCGGCGCAGCCCGCCGTGAGCAATTGCTCAGCCTTCGGATATTTCACGTGTTCCTGCAGTTTCGCGATCACCACAACCACCAGCGGCGCGCGCAACGGGCCATTGCGGGCCTTGTCGATCATCGCTTCAGTGACTTCGCCGCCCTGCTGGCGGGCCGCCTCGGCCAGCAGCTCGCCCATTTGCTCACGTGCCGCGCCTTCGACGGTCAAAAAGCGGTACGGCTGCAGATGCCCGTGATCCGGGGCGCGCAACGCTGCGCCGAACAGGGCTTCGCGCTGCTCGGCAGTGGGGGCCGGTTCGACCAGTCGGGGTACGGAAACACGGTTGAGCAACGCGTCGAGAGCCTGCATCGGCCACCTCCTTTGAAAAATGTGCGGCTATTCTAGCTGCAACTGCACAACGCCTGCCGGTTTACATGCCTTGCCCCGCAGGTAGAATGGCGCCCTTCTTCCACCAGCCCGAGCGGATTTCATGGCGTTGCCGACCTTACGGACCATTGGTTTCATCATCGGCATTTTCCTGATCACCCTGGCTGTGGCGATGGTCGTGCCGATGGCCACGCTGGTGATTTTCGAGCGCACCAGCGACCTGCCGTCCTTTCTCTGGGCGAGCATGATCACCTTCGTCGCCGGCCTCGCGCTGGTGATTCCCGGTCGACCGGAACACGTGCATCTGCGCCCGCGGGACATGTATCTGCTGACGGTCAGCAGCTGGTTGGTGGTGTGCATTTTCGCTGCGCTGCCGTTTCTGCTGACCCAGCACATCAGCTACACCGACTCGTTTTTCGAAAGCATGTCCGGCATTACCGCCACCGGTTCCACCGTGCTCAATCATCTGGACAGCATGTCCCCGGGCATCCTGATGTGGCGCTCGATGCTGCACTGGATCGGCGGCATCGGCTTTATCGGTATGGCGGTGGCGATTCTGCCGCTGCTGCGCATCGGTGGCATGCGCCTGTTCCAGACCGAATCTTCCGACCGCTCGGAAAAGGTCATGCCGCGTTCGCACATGGTGGCGCGGCTGATCGTGGCGGCCTATGTCGGCATCACCATTCTCGGCAGCCTGGCGTTCTGGTGGGCCGGGATGAGTCCGTTCGATGCGATCAACCACGCAATGTCGGCGATTTCCACCGGTGGTTTTTCGACCTCCGACCAGTCGCTGGCGAAGTGGACGCAACCGGCGGTGCACTGGGTGGCGATCGTCATCATGATTCTCGGCAGCCTGCCGTTCACCCTGTACGTCGCCACGCTGCGCGGCAATCGCAAGGCGTTGATCCGTGATCAACAGGTGCAGGGTTTACTGGCGATGTTGCTGGTGACCTGGCTGGTGCTCGGCACCTGGTACTGGTGGACCACCAAGCTGCATTGGCTGGAAGCACTGCGGCATGTGGCGCTGAACGTGACCTCGGTGGTCACCACCACCGGTTTTGCCCTGGGTGACTACAGCCTGTGGGGCAACTTCTCGCTGATGCTGTTTTTCTATCTGGGCTTTGTCGGCGGCTGTTCCGGCTCGACGGCAGGCGGAATCAAGATTTTCCGTTTCCAGGTCGCCTACATCCTGCTCAAGGCCAACCTTAATCAGCTGATCCACCCGCGCGCAGTGATCAAGCAGAAGTACAACGGTCACCGCCTCGACGAAGAAATCGTCCGCTCGATCCTGACCTTCTCGTTTTTCTTCGCTATCACCATCTGCGTGATCGCCCTGCTGCTGTCGCTCTTGGGTGTCGACTGGATGACCGCGCTGACCGGTGCCGCCAGCACGGTGTCTGGTGTCGGTCCGGGCCTGGGCGAAACCATCGGCCCGGCGGGCAACTTCGCCACCCTGCCGGATGCGGCCAAGTGGATTCTGTCGTTCGGCATGCTGCTCGGCCGACTGGAGATCATTACTGTGTTTGTGCTGTGTATTCCGGCGTTCTGGCGTCACTGACCGGGCTCGGTGCCTGTAGCAACCGCGCCCGGTAGTCGCCGGGCGTGGTGTCGAACCAGCGACGGAAAGCGCGGAAGAAATTGCTCGGATCGGCAAAGCCCAACAGGTAAGCAATCTCCAACAGGGTCATGCTCGGTTGCGCCAGATACTGCTCGGCGAGTTCGCGGCGAGTGTCATCGAGCAACTGCTGGAAACTGGTGCCCTCCTCCTGCAAACGACGCTGCAAAGTACGCTGCGACAGGTGCAAGGTCTGCGCCACTGTGTCGCGTTTGGGCTCGCCCTGAGGCAGCAAGCGGCACAGCACCTGCCGCGCCCGATGTGTCACGCGACTCTCGGAAAAACGCGCCAGATACTCCCCGGCAAACCGGTCATGCAACAGCGCCATGGCTTCGTTGGCGGTTGGCAGCGGCGCCTCCATATCGGCACGTTCGAAGATCAACGCATCGTAAGGCGCGTCGAACACCAATGGCGCGTGGAAGGCTTCTTTGTAAGGTTGCAGATTGGCAGGCTGATTGCCCTGGATCAGCACTTTGAGCGGATGCAGCGGACGCCCGGTCAGCCAGCCGCACAACGCCAGCGCGCAAGCCAGTGACGCTTCGGCACTCTGCCGGGTCGGCGGCAGATGATCGCCGTGCACGGTGAGGATCAGCGCGTACCCCTCATCGAGCAGGCGAAAACTCAGGTCGGCGCTTTCGGCAATGATGCGTTGATAGCGCACCAGGCGCTGGAAGCCTTCAGCCAGCGTATTGCTCGACATCAGCGCGTAGCCGGCGACATGAAACGAGGCCGGGCGCACCACCTTGCCCATGTTCAGGCCGATCGCCGGGTTGCCGGAGACCTCCACCGCGCGCTGCCAGAGCCGGGTCATGGAGTCCTGCGGGAAACGCGCATCCGGATCGTCGAGGGCACTGAAATCCAGCCCCAGTTGCTTGAACAGAACCCGGCAATCCAGGCCGTCCATTTCCAGTGCTTTGACTATCCCCATCGCCCAGCTTGCAGAGGTCGTTCGTTCGCTCATGGTTGTTATTCTTTTACATGACGGGCTGCAGGTGACCGCCCTATTTGCGAAGGATACTAAAGTGGCGCCGATTGTCACTGGCCCACGCCAATGATCACTCTAGACTCAAATAAGCTCCCCGCCGAACAACTTGTCGCCAGAATAATCACCACAGAGATAGCGGTCGTGGAAAACATCAAGCGGTTCAACAGCTTCGCCGAGTTCTACCCGTATTACCTCGCCGAGCACAGCAACAGCACCTGCCGTCGCCTGCATTTCATCGGCACCTCTCTGGTCATCTTCATTCTCGCCCTGAGCATCGCCAAGGGCGCGTGGCTGCTGTTGCTGGCGTTGCCGCTGGCCGGTTACAGCTTTGCCTGGATCGGCCATTTCTTTTTCGAGAAGAACCGCCCGGCGACCTTTCAGCACCCGCTGTACAGCCTGCTCGGCGATTTCGTCATGTACCGCGACATGATTCTCGGTCGCGTGACGTTTTGAATGAGGGTCTGCCAATGAATGCCCATGCTCGCTTCACCCATATGCAGGACGGCACCGAGGAAGACTGGGCGATCATCGCCGCCGATTTCAGTGCCTATGCCAAGCAACTGCCGTCGCGGATCCTCGCGCATTTGCAACTGCTCGAAGGCGACTTCGGCGGTTTCCCGGTGGATCGCCTGACCCACTCGCTGCAAACCGCGACCCGTGCCTTTCGCGACGGGCGTGATGAGGAATACGTGGTCTGTGCACTGTTGCATGACATTGGCGACACCCTCGGCTCGTACAACCATCCAGACATCGCCGCAGCGATTCTGAGGCCGTTCGTCAGTGCGGAAAACCTGTGGATGGTGGAGAGACACGGGATCTTTCAGGGCTATTACTTCTTTCATCACCTGGGCATGGATCGACACCTGCGCGAGCAGTTCAAGGACCATCCGCAGTTCCACGCCACCGCCGAATTCTGCGCCAAATACGACGCGGCGGCTTTTGATCCGGGGTACGACACGTTGCCGCTGAGTTTCTTCGAGCCGATGATGGAAAGGCTGTTTGCGCAGCCAAAGAACTCGATTTACAAGGCTGCGATGCAAGAACATAGCCCAGCCTGAAAACACCTGTGGGAGCGAGCCTGCTCGCGAAAGCGCTGTATCAGGCACAGAAGTTTTGTCTGACACTACGCCTTCGCGAGCAGGCTCGCTCCCACAGGGTTTCTCTTTCGCTCAGGCGATCTCGGCAACTTTGGCAGCTTTCAATTCCGCCTCCCGCGCCTGGGCATCCGCCAGCCGATACAGCTCGATCGTGCCGTCCCAATGCTCGATCAACGCCGTGCACGATTCGACCCAATCGCCGCAATTGAGGTAATCCACCTCGCCGACCTTGCGGATCTCGGCATGATGGATATGTCCGCAGACCACGCCATGCAATTCGCGCTTCACACATTCGTGCGCAATGGCTTCTTCAAAGTCGCTGATGAAACTGACGGCGGTCTTCACCTTGTGCTTCAGATACGCCGACAGCGACCAGTAACCATAGCCATAACGGGCGCGCCAGTGATTGAGCCAACGGTTGAGGGTCAGGGTGAATTCGTAGGCCGAGTCACCGAGAAAGGCCAGCCAGCGGTGATAGCGAGTGATCACATCGAACTGATCGCCGTGAATCACCAGCAAATGTCGACCATCGGCGGTGACATGCACCGCCTCGTCGACCAACTGGATATTGCCCAGAATCAGCTTCGAATAGCGCCGCAGAAATTCGTCATGGTTGCCGGTGACATAAATCACCTCGGTGCCGCGCTTGCTCATGGTCAGCAGCCGGCGGATGACGTTGGTGTGCGCTTGCGGCCAGTACATGCCACCGCGCAGTTTCCAGCCGTCGATAATGTCCCCGACCAGATAGATCTTGTCGGCGTGGTAGCCCTTGAGGAATTGCGACAAATGCTCGGCCTGACAATCCCGCGTGCCCAGGTGCACATCGGAGATCCACAGGGTTCGCACCCGTTGTTTGCGACTGGGTCTGGCGAGCTCGGCGCTGGTCATGGGCAACCCTCTGCGATGTTTTCGCCAGCTTGCGCGCGCACCATTAATCGACCGTGACAGATGCGCGTCAGTCGTGTGACAGCCGTTGTCTTCAGCTGATTGACGAATCGGACGACAGACGCGACGGCGCCAGCCCTTTAGACTGGCGCTCTTTTGATGATCGTTCCCACGCTCCTGCGTGGGAACGATCGATTACAGAAAATTGTGTCTGGATTAAGGATTGCAATGACTCCGCGTACCGCCCTCGGCGCCCTGCATATCGGCGCTTTGATGTTCGGCCTGACCGGTGTGTTCGGCAAACTCGCTGCCGCGTCGCCGGCGGTCATCGTGTTCGGCCGCGCCGCTTTCGCCGTGCTTGCCCTGGCCTTTTTTGCTCGATTCGCCAGCCAGAGCGGCTGGCAAAAGCTGCAAGCGGTGGACTGGCGACGCCTGGCGCTGAGCGGCGTGTTGCTGGCCGGGCACTGGGTGAGCTTTTTCGTATCGGTGAAAGTCGCCGGGGTGGCCATCGCGACGTTGGGCTTTGCCAGTTTCCCGGCGTTCACGGTGATTCTCGAAGGGCTGATCTTCCGCGAGCGCATCCGCGCCAATGAAATTGTGCTGGTGGTCTTGGTCAGCGTCGGTCTGGTACTGGTGACCCCGGCGTTCGATCTGGGCAGCGGCGCGACCATCGGCTTGCTCTGGGCCGTGCTGTCCGGCCTGCTGTTTTCCCTATTATCGTTGACCAATCGCGCCAGCTCCGGGCGAATCCCGGCGGTGCAGGCAGCGTTGTGTCAGAACGTCGTCGTGGCCTTGTGTCTGTTGCCGGTCGCGGCGCCGCAGCTAAGCGCGGTGCGCGCGCTGGACTGGCTGTGGATCGCCCTCCTCGGGGTGTTCTGCACGGGCGTGGCGCACAGCCTGTTCGTCGCCAGCCTGGCAGTGATCAAGGCGCGCACGGCGGCGGTGGTGTTTGCTATGGAGCCGGTTTACGGCATTACCATCGCCTGGCTGCTGTTCAGTGAAACACCGACCCTGCGCATGCTCATCGGTGGCGCGCTGATCATCGTGGCGATCGTGGTGTCGGCGCGGATGTCAGGCGGCAGCGACAGGAAAACCGTCGCTGCCGAGGCAGCTTCTCACTGAGTGCGCTCGTTGTGGCCGAGGTCGCGCTCAGGATCGATCTGATCGCGCACCCGCTGCTTCAATACCTTGGCCTCCGGGAAGCCGCCGTCGGCCTTGCGCTCCCAGATCTGCACGCCCGCGCAGGTGATGTGAAACACCCCGCCGGTGCCCGGCACCAATGACACTTTGCCCAAGTCTTCAGCGAAAGTGCTGAGCAGTTCCTGGGCCAGCCACGCCGCGCGCAGCAGCCACTGGCATTGGGTGCAGTAAGTGATGACAACTTCGGCTTTGGCAACGGTCATGATCGCTGAAACTCCTGAGACAGAGGGCGCCGCTATAATAGCCGGCTTTACCGCTTGCCCCGAGACTCACAATGCGCCGTTTGCTGTTCTGCCTGCTGCTTGGTTTCCTTCCCCTGCTGGTTCACGCCAGTGACGCGCCACGACCGAAAGTCGGCCTGGTGCTGTCCGGTGGCGCGGCGCGCGGGCTGGCGCACATCGGCGTGCTCAAGGCGCTGGAAGAACAAGGCATCAGGATCGATGCGATTGCCGGCACCAGCATGGGCGCGGTGGTCGGCGGCCTGTACGCCTCGGGTTACAAGATCGACGAGCTGGAAAAACTCGCCCTGGGCATCGACTGGCAGGCGGCACTGTCCGACGCGCCGCCGCGTGAGGACGTGCCGTTTCGGCGCAAGCAGGATGACCGCGACTTTCTGGTGAAGCAGAAACTCAGCTTTCGCGACGACGGCAGCCTCGGCCTGCCGTTGGGCGTGATTCAGGGCCAGAACCTCGCGCTGTTGCTGGAAAGCCTGCTGGCCCACACCAGCGACACCCGCGACTTCGACAAGCTGCCGATCCCGTTTCGCGCCGTGACCACCGACATCGCCAATGGCGAAAAAGTGGTGTTTCGTAAAGGTCACCTGCCGCAGGTGATCCGCGCCAGCATGTCGATCCCGGCGGTGTTCGCCCCGGTCGAGCTCGACGGGCGCCTGCTGGTCGACGGCGGCATGACCGACAACATCCCGCTGGATGTCGCACGAGAAATGGGCGTCGACATCGCCATCGTCGTCGACATCGGCACGCCGCTGCGCAACCGCAAGCAGCTGACCACGGTGGTGGATGTGCTCAACCAGTCGATCACCCTGATGACCCGGCGCAATTCCGAAGAGCAACTGGCGACTCTGCATGCCGATGACGTGTTGATTCAACCTGCGCTGGCAGCGTTTGGCGGGACCGATTTCGGCAAGGCTCAGGAGATGATCGATGCCGGCTACCGCGCCACGCGAATCCTCGACGCGCGGCTGGCGCAACTGAAGCCGGCGCAAACCCAGGACGCCGAACTCAACGCCGCCCGCCAGCCTGGTCAGCGCACGCCGATCATTACCGCAATCCGCGTCGAGAACGATTCGAAAGTCGATGATGACGTGATTCGCTATTACATCCGCCAGCCGATCGGCGAACCGCTGGATCTGGGGCGCCTGCACTCGGACATGGGCACGTTGTACGGCCTCGATTACTTCGACCAAGTGCGTTACCGCGTGGTGCACAAAGGCCAGGATCACACCCTGGTCATCAGCGCCAGCGGCAAGCGCAGCGGTACCGATTACTTGCGGGTCGGCCTCAATTTGTCGGACGACATGCGCGGCGACAGTGCTTTCAACCTCGGCGCCAGTTACCGCGTCAACGGCATCAATCGCCTCGGCGCGGAATGGCTGACCCGCGCGCAGATCGGCGACAAACAGGAGCTGTACAGCGAGTTCTATCAGCCGCTGGACGTCGGCTCGCGCTACTTCGTCGCGCCCTACGCGTCGTTCGAGGCGCAGAACGTTGACTCGGTGCTGGATAATGATCCGATCGCGCAGTATCGCGTCGAGCGTTACGGTTTCGGTCTCAACCTCGGTCGGCAGATCGGCAACAACGGCGAAGTGCGCTTCGGTGTCGGCCAGGCCTGGGGCAAGGCTGACGTGCGCATCGGTGATCAGGATCTGCCGAGCGAGAGCTTCAACGAAGGTTTCTATACCGTGAAGTATTCCTACGACTCGTTGGACAACGTGTACTTTCCGCACGAGGGCAAGGACGTCAGCCTGACGTTCGCCCAGTTCGAGCCAGGTCTGGGTTCAGACAACCGCTATCGCCAATGGGAAGCGAAGTTCGACAAGGCCATGAGCCACGGTCCCGACACACTGATTCTGGGCGGGCGCTATGGCCGCACACTGGACGATGCCAACGTAGTCACTTCAAGCTTCCTGCTCGGCGGCGCGCGGCAGTTGTCGGGGTTTCGTGAGGACGCGCTGTCCGGGCAGAACGTCAGCCTGATGCGCGCTGTGTATTACCGGCGCCTGACACCACGCTCCTATCTGCCATTGGACTTCCCGCTGTACGCCGGCGCTTCACTGGAACGCGGTCGGGCGTGGAACAACGACAATGAGTTCGACAGCGGCTACATCAATGCCGCGAGTGTGTTCATCGGCTTCGATACGCCGCTGGGACCGTTGAATTTCACTTATGGGTTGAATGATGCGGATGAGCAGGCGGTTTATCTGAATCTGGGGCAGACGTTCTGACCTGAAACCGGCGTTGGCCGATCTGGCGCCTTCGCGAGCAGGCTCGCTCCCACACGTACAGCGAATTTCATTGTGGGAGCGAGCCTGCTCGCGAAAGCGCTCTTGGATGAACCGCTATTCGTCGACACTTAGCGAATCCCTGCCAACAACGTCCGCGCTGTCTGCTTCAACGGTTCATCCCCTTCCTTGAGCAATTCATTGAGCAGCGCGATCGCACTGTCGATGTCGCCGTCGTCGATGCAGGTTTGCGCCTGTTCGAGCTTGCCGGCGGCCTCCGTTTCGCTGGACTCGGGCAATTGCAGATCCAGAGGCTGCAACACCAGTGACGGCTCGGGATCGCCGAACTCGTTGAGGAAGTCATCGTCGAGCGGCTGAGCGTCGGGTTCGGGAATCCATTCAAGCTCGGCTTCTTCGGCAGACGCAGCCTGTGGCAGTTCGAAATCGACCGGCAGCACTGACAGGCTGGTGCCCAGCTGCGGATCATCGATCGGCGGTGCTGCGGAATCAGTGCGGCTGTCGTTGAGATCCCAGTTCGAATCCATCGACAGCTCGCCCAGATTCAATTCGAAATCATCCTCGGGAGCGCTGAGCGTCGATGCAAGCGGCGCGGCTACAGTCGCTGCCGGGGCCGCGGGCAGCTCGGGCGCGTTTACCGTTGCTGCAAACGCCGCCGGTGCAACGCCGGCCAGTTTTGGATGGCGAGCGCGGGCTTCAACCAGTGCGTGATCATCAACGCCGAGCGCGCGCAGATGGTTTTCCTGCAGCTCAAAAGCGGCGCTGTCACCCTGCCGCCCCAGTACTTCAAGGAGCTGCAAACCAAGATCGGTACGCTCGGGTTCCTTGTGCAACGCATCACGCAGCAACCCCGCAGCTTCGCTGAGTCGGCCGTAGGCCAGATAGATCCCCACGGCCTCCAGCACGTCGCCGGCAGCGGGTTCGTCGCGATGATCGGCGGCCGCGTGCGAACCAACGGCATGTTGCAGTTCGGGTTCATCGACGTCGTCGGGACTCACAGGCAACAGCGGCAGCGGCGTGCCATCGACGGTCGAACGCTGCTGACGGCGGCGTATGAACAAAGCGGCCAGCGCGCCCAGCAGCACTATCAGTCCGCCGAGCAGTGGCCAGTTCAGGCCGTCGTCGGTTGACTCGACCGGGGCTGAAACAGGGGTCGGGGCCGGCGCGACCACCGGCGGCGGCGCTTTCTGCAATTCGGCCAGACGGGTTTGCAAATCTTCCACCTGCTTCCTGCCGTCGGCTATTTGCACTTGCTGTTCTTGCAGTCTGAGGTTCTGTTCGTCGAGGGTCTTTTGCAGTTGCTGGGTCAGCAGCACGCTGGCCGCCAATTGTTCGGCCTGCGCGTCATTCGCAGGCGCGGCCGGCGCTGACGGCAAGGACGCCTCAGCACGTTTGCCCTGAGGCGCCTGGGCCGGTGCGGTGACAGGTTCGACGGTCGGAAAAGCGGAGGATTGCGGGCGCGGATCCGGCTCGTCGGTGGCCGGCACGATGCCCGGCGAACCCGGCGGGTCGATCAATACCGTGTATTCACGCAGCAGACGGCCGTTGGGCTGATCGAGCTGCACGAGGAAATTCAGGAAGGGTTCGTTGACCGGTTTGCCCGACGTCACCCGGATCATCTGGCGATTGCCACGCAGGATCGGGGTGAACTTGAGGTCGTTGAGAAAGAACACCCGCTCGACGCCGGCGCGGCCGAATTCATCCGCCGACGCCAGGCTGGCCGAGAGATCGTTTTGCGTGAACGTGCCGACATCGACCAGTGCGATGTCGGCCTTGAACGGCTGATTGAGGGCTGAGTGAACAGTGATTTCGCCCAACCCCAATGCCATCGACCAGGTCGAATAGCTGAATACACCGGCAGCGAGCAGCCATTTGGCGCCCCCGCGCAGCATGTGCCGACTTGCGAGCATGAGCATCCCTTAAATAAGCAAAACCGGTTTCTATGCGTTCGCACATCCGGTACGAACACGATATTGCCCAGTAGTTCTTATAGTCGGCTCAGCGCGATCTCTCAAAAAATCGCCGTCGGGATGTGCCTCAAGATTTTTCCAGATTGGCCAGAATGTGCCCGTGAACGCGCATGCACACCTTCAAATCCGCCTCGTCGACGCCTTCGAACAATTCGTGGCGCAGTTGTGTGGCAATGGTTTCGATTTGTTCGATCAGCGGCAGCGCAGGTGCGCAGAGAACGATTTTTTTCGCCCGACGGTCTTCCATCACCGACTGGCGTTGCACCAGTCCCTGGTTTTCCAGACTATCGAGCAAGCGCGCCAGAGTCGGGCCTTCGACGCCGACACTCTGCGCCAGTTCGCGCTGGGTCGGCGCTTCTTCAAAGCGCGCCAGATGCAGCAGTACCAGCCAGCGTGCCTGCGACAGGCCCAGCCCGGCAAGGCGGCGATCCAGTTCGGCACGCCAGCCACGGGACATCTGGGCCAGTTGCATACCAAAGCGATGTTGATCGGTTAACGGCATAAAACACTCACGGTCAGACTGAAAATACGGAAAATCTAATTATTAGTCAGCTAAGCATGGGTGGCAGTTATAGGCAAGAGTCGCTCTGTACTGAATCGTTACAACTGCGCAAAGATCAAAGGCCCCTCACCCTAGCCCTCTCCCAGAGGGAGAGGGAACTGAGTGGGGGATGCTTTTGAGATTCGCCAACGTCAAAGCGCTGTGCTGAATCCATAATCGACTCGATTTTGCGGGTCGACATATGACACCAGACCCCTCACCCCAGCCCTCTCCTCGGGGAGAGGGCTGGGGTGAGGGGGCGGGCCAGATTACATCTCGAATTCAGACTGCAAAGCCGCCCGCACACAATAAAGCACGCCTTCAGGAACTCGCCCGGCGAACAATTCGGCGACTTCGGCGACGGACGGCAACTCGCCCTCGCCATCGAGAAACGCGTCCTGCACTTCACCCATCAGCTCTTCTGGCAAATCCAGCGCCTGCTCCAGCGATAACTGCTGCTTGCCGATGGCTTCGGCGAGCATCGCGTAGACGTTCTTCTCCGAGCACTGCAGCTGCCCGGCGATCTGCAGCGGCGTCATGCCGGCGCGCGCCAGGGTGATCAGCTCGTGACGGACATCGGCCACCACCTTCGGCGCCTCGGCCTCGCCGCCGAGCACTTCGAGGAAGGCTTCGCCATAACGTTCGAGCTTGCGTGCGCCGACGCCGCTGACCCGGGCCATTTCCGCCAGCGAGGTCGGCTGGCTCCGCAGCATTTCCAAAAGCGTGGAGTCGGGAAAGATGACGTACGGCGGTACGCCGTGTTCTTCGGCGAGCTTGCGCCGTAGTGCGCGCAAGGCTTCCCACTGTTCGCGCTCCTCGCCGCGCACCAGTTGGCTGGCCTGGCTCTTGCTGCCGGTCTTGGCGGTGACTTGCGGTTTCAGGTCGCGGCGCAGCTCCAGTTTCACTTCGCCTTTGAGCAATGGTCGGCAACTGTCATTCAAGCGCAGACCGCCATACCCCTCGTGATCGACATCAGCCAGCCCGCGCGCCACCAACTGGCGGAACAGGGAGCGCCATTCGCTCTCGCTCAACGCCTTGCCAACGCCAAACACCGACAAATGCTGATGGCCGAAGCTGCGCACCTTTTCGTTGTCCTTGCCCAGCAACACGTCGACCAGATGACCGACGCCATATCGCTGACCGGTGCGGAAAATCGCCGACAAGGCCTGGCGCGCTGGCTCTGTTGCATCCCACGTCTGCACACCGTCGACACAGTTGTCGCAATGGCCGCACGGCTCGGGCATGTCCTCATCGAAATAGGCCAGCAACGCCTGACGCCGGCAGCGGGTCTCTTCACACAGCGAGAGCATGGCGTCGAGCTTGTGCTGCTCCAGACGTTTATGCCGTTCGTCGCCTTCGGAGTTCTGCAGCATTTGCTTGAGCATCACCACGTCTTGCAGACCGTAGGCCATCCACGCATCCGCAGGCAGACCATCACGGCCGCCACGCCCGGTTTCCTGGTAATACGCCTCAAGGGATTTCGGCAGATCGAGGTGCGCGACAAAGCGCACGTTGGGTTTGTCGATGCCCATGCCGAACGCCACTGTGGCGACCATGATCAGCCCTTCCTCATTGAGGAAGCGCTTCTGGTGATAGGCGCGCAGATCGTTGGGCAGACCGGCGTGGTACGGCAGCGCCGGGAAGCCCTGTTCGCTAAGGAACGCCGCGACCTCCTCGACCTTTTTGCGCGACAGGCAATACACGATGCCGGCGTCGCTGCGCCGTTCGGCGAGGAATGCCAGCAACTGCTTGCGCGGCTGCTCCTTCGGGACGATGCGGTAGAAAATATTCGGACGGTCGAAGCTCGACAGGAAGCGTTCGGCGTTCTGCAGGTGCAGGCGATCTACGATCTCTTCACGGGTGCGCTTGTCGGCGGTCGCGGTGAGGGCAATGCGCGGAACGTGGGGGAACAGCTCTGCCAACTGGCCCAGTTGCAGGTATTCGCGGCGGAAATCGTGGCCCCATTGCGACACGCAATGCGCTTCGTCGATGGCGAACAGGGCAATTTCCAGGCTTTGCAGGAACGCCAGCATGCGCGGCTGCACCAGGCGTTCAGGGGCGAGATAGAGCATTTTCACTTCGCCGCGCTTGATCCGCAGGGCGAGATCACGCTGTTGCTCGGCGCTCAGCGTGGAGTTCAGAGCAGCAGCGGCGACGCCCAGCTCTTCAAGGGTTGCGACCTGATCGTCCATCAGTGCGATCAACGGCGATACCACTACGGCCAGGCCTTCGCGCAGCAGCGCCGGTACCTGAAAGCACAACGACTTGCCGCCACCGGTAGGCATCAGCACCAGCGCATCACCGCCGCTGGCCACGCGCTCAATGATCGCACCCTGACGGCCACGGAAACTGTCGTAGCCGAAGATGTCCTTGAGGACGCGTTGAGCCTGTTCGAGCATAAAAACTCCAAAAATCTACCGATACATCCCTGCTCAGGCTGGTTCAGAGCAGCCTCGGCTGCTTAAACAAAACGTAAGAACACATTGCATGACCAGCGCAGCGCCGGCAGGGATCGCAAAACGCGGCAGTATACCCGAGGCCTTCGCCGCAGAGGGTGCCGCTGAGAAGACATCGCCCGACTTGCAACATATGCCCCCTGTAGGAGTGAGCCTGCTCGCGATCGCGTCAGCACATCGGACATTGAAGTGACTGGTATACCGCATCGCGAGCAGGCTCACTCCTACAGGGTTTTGTGTTGCGACCGGCAAATCTGCCAAGCGGCTGGCTAGAGCGCGCAAGAAGGCCTAGAATTCCCGCATTGTTTATTCCCCAAGGTAGCCCCGTAATGTCCTTCGCTGAGCAACTGACCCGCCTGCAAGTCTTCCTCGACGCCGACGAGCTGCACGAAGAGGCGCTGGATTACGTCGCCGCCCACGGTTACCTGACCGCACTGTCGATCTGCTCCGAAGACGTCCCCGAGCGCGAGTGGATCGATGCGCTGTTCGCCGAAGAGCCGCATTACAGCGACGAAGCCCAGCGTGCCGAAATCGAAGCCACGCTGATCGGTCTCAAGGCCCACATCGCTCGTCAACTGGCCTCGGATGAAGAATTCGAATTGCCGTGCGAACTGGATCTGGGCGAAGAGCCGGACGATTCCGAACTGCGCGGCTGGTGCATTGGTTTCATGGAAGGCGTGTTCCTGCGCGAAGCGGCCTGGTTCGAAACCGCCGAAGAAGAAGTCAGCGAGATGCTCCTGCCGATCATGGTCGGTTCCGGCCTGTTCGACGAACAACCGGAGTTTGAAGACATCGCCAAGGACGCCAACCTGATGGACGACATGATCGTTCAGATTCCGGAAGCCCTGACCGCGCTGTACCTGCTGTGCCAGGCGCCCGACGAAAAACCGGCGATCCTCAAGCCACGCCACCACTAAGACCTGGCCTATGGACAACCCCATAGGCAACCGCCCCCTGATGTTGCGTTACGTCCTGCTGGCCATCGGCTGGCTCAGCGTGGCATTGGGGGTAATCGGCATTTTCCTGCCGGTCCTGCCCACCACCCCCTTCCTCCTGCTCGCCGCGGCCTGCTTCGCGCGCAGCTCTCCGCGCTTCTATCGCTGGCTGGTCGAACATCCACGGCTGGGTCCATGGATTCGCGACTACCTCGAAGGCAACGGCATTCCACTCAAAGGCAAGGTCTACGCGATCGGGCTGATGTGGGTGAGCATTCTGTTCTCGTGTTATCTGGTGCCGCTGGTCTGGGCGCGAGGGTTCATGTTGACCAGTGCCGTGCTGGTGACGGTTTATATCTTGCGGCAGAAGACGCTGCACAAGCCTTGAACCGTGTTTGAACGAGAGCGAAACAGGGCACCCCGTTAATACCACTCGTCGGATACCCCCACCCACCTGTCAGATCTGACAGGTGCGCTAACCCGTCAATGCAGGTTCAATCGCTCCATCACCTGGCTGGAGTGCATTCCCGTGTCGTCAACCATCTCAAGCCTGAATCTCACCTGATTCTCACCGAGTCCGACTGCACCGGTCGTCACCAGAAAACGCCTGAATTCGCTTACAGAGGACTTGCCTGATGCCTTCTCACAAGAACTTCCGCTTCCCTCCCCTCACCGAAGGCATTAACACACTGGCGCTGCGCCCCCTGCTGATTCCGGGGATGGTCGAGCCGGTGCAGGACGGCGATGGCGGGATCAATATCCAGGTAACCACCGACGACCCCGATGGCGTGCTGTGCGTCATCAATCCTTATCTGGGCCCCATGAGCGAGGGGGACAGGCTGGATATCTGGTGGAACAACGAGAAAGTGCTCGAACGCTTCGTAATGGCCGACGAGGTCAATCAGCGGGTTTTCTTCTACTTGCCGACGCCTGAAGAGTCCGGCTGGGTCGAAAATTGCCATTATGTGCTGACCCGAGTGGGTGAAACCGAAGCAGAGCCGCCGTCGGCATCCTTGCGGGTCCTGATCAAACTGTACAGGCCGGGGAACTTTGACAGGGAACCTAATAATGACGACGGTCACTCAGAGTTGAACATCGTGCAACTGCCGCCCGAGCTGGTCGAACAGGGTGTGATAGACGCCGAATGGGCCAAAAAGGGCGTGCTGGCGACGGTCCCTCATTATGTGTATTGCACGCGCAACGACAAGGTCCGTTTACAGCTGGGCGAATACCGGCTTCCGGCGCACCGCATCACGCCGGAGCAAGCCGAAGGTCTGCAGCCGATCGAGATCCACATTGATCAGGACGCCATTCTCGGCGCCGGCGACGGGCTCAAACGGGAAATCAGGTACGACATCAATGACGAAGTCTGGAACTGGGCCGACCGCCCCTCCAAACGCACCTACATCGACGTGGACGCCGGGGGCTGGCGCCTGGATTCACCGATCATCAAGGAAGCCGTCAACGGCTTCATTATCATCAGGGATTTGAACAAGCAGCCGGTGACTATTCAGATCTTCGTCAGCAGCCAGTACTTCGGCTTGGGCGACAGCGTGAAAATGACCTTCATCGGCACACCGCCGAATAACGGTGAACCGATCATCTGCAGTGAAACCCGCGACATCGACAACATCCCTTCCGTGCTGGACATCAACGTGCCCTATGAGTTGATCAGGGCCATCGCCCAAGGGCGCGCCGATGCGTCTTACATTCTCTACAAAAAAAACGGGGACGACCCGCTGTCTTCAAAGCGTGCCTTTGCAAGGGTAGAGGGCGACGTCAACATGCTCCCCGAGCCGAACATTCGTGAGCTGATCGGCGATACCCTCGAACCGGACGAGCCTTACGCTACGGTCGACGTGCGCTACGCGATGAAAAATGGCGACCTGATCTGCCTGAGATGGTCTGGCATCAAGTCCGATGGCGACACCTATCTGCATGAGGTTTCCCATATCGTCAGCGAGAACGAAGCCAAGGACGGGCTGGTGACGTTCTACATCGACGCGGAGCACATCAACGTGCTTGAAAACGGCACGCTCGACCTGTTCTACGTGGTGGCAAACGATGCACCTGGCCTCCTCGACATAAGAGAGTCGGAGCGGCTGCTGGCCAGGATTGAAAAGGTCCGCGCGACGCTGCCGGCCCCCGAAGTCGAAGAGGCCGATCCGCCGGGGGATGTGCTGGACCCGTCCAAGGTGTTCGATAAGGTGCATGTGTATATCAGCGAGGCGAAGACCCTCAGGGGCGATATTCTTACGTATTACTGGCGCAGTCCCAATCCCTTCGCCAGCACCAGCGACTGGCTGCCCATCACCACAGTGACTGAAGGTCAACCTGTACGTTTTCAGGTGGACGCTGAATTCGTGACGCCCAACATTGGCCAGTATGTGAAAGTGCGCTACTCGGTGTTGCGGGCGTCGAACAAACAATACGAGCACTCGGCCACGCTCAATTTGCTCATAGGCGAACTCGTCGGCGAATTGCCGCCGCCCGAGGTGGTACAGGCACCCGACAAGACGCTCAACCCAATGGATGGGTTGAATGGCGTAGACATCAACGCCAGTTACTCCAGCATGAACCCGGACCGGGACAAGATCCGTTTAAAGTGGTTAGGAGCGCCCGGCGCGGGAACCTCTGATGATCTGGAGCTGCCGGGCAGTCCCACTGGCACCGTGCAATTCCATTTACCCGCTTCAGTGGTTGGCGCCAATATTGCGAAAACGGTGTCGGTTGAATACGAAGTAACCCGCTATACCCTCACAACGCCCTCGCAAATGCTCGACCTGTATGTTTCAGACTTCCAGGACCCAGAAAACGAACTGCCCCACCCGCATGTGCCTCAGGCACAGAACAACGTCCTGGATCTGATGACATTCAGCGGCGATGCAAAAGCTGTCCTCACTATATGGCCGTACATTGCACTGAAACAGCGCCTCTGGTTCTACCTGACAGGACAAACAAGTTCAGGCGCGTCCCATACGATCCCGCTAATCACCGGCCAGGAAATAACCCCGACCCAAGTCAGCAGCGGACTCAACGAAAGCTTGCTCAGAAGCGATCTGATGAAACTGGGCCACTCCACGCCCGCCAGGGTGATTTGCAAAGTGGCATTCGATGGCAGTGAAAACGAGGACACTGCCTGCATATTTCCACAGTTGCCCCTGACCATCAGAACCCGCTACGACTACGTGCAACCGGTCATCACCGGTGTGACAGACTCGCGGGGCGAGGTGGAAGAAGGCGGCAAAACCCGTGACGAAAAAGTCACCGTCACCGGCACGGCCACGCGTGGCGAAACGGTTGAGCTGTTCGATGGAACGACGACATCAATGGGTACGGCGCCAGTGGGCGCCGACAGCACCTGGAGCTGCGAGATCGGCCCATTGACCGAGAAGTCTTACCGCATCAGCGCCAAGGCTCTTTATGACGCCGACCCGGTGTCCAGCGAGCCGCGAACATTCAACGTGAAATTCGCACAGACGCCGGAAATTCTTGTGGTCAGCGATTCACGGGGGGACGTCGCCCATGGGGCAACCACCTATGACAACAGCGTGCTGGTGGCCGGCAGCGCGACGCCAAACCTGCAGGTCAAACTGCTGGAGAACAAACAGCCGCTCATTACCCTTGACGTCGACGATAAGGGTGACTGGAACCACCGCCTCAACGATCTGCAAGTTCGCAGCTACAGCCTCACTGCCGAGGCGTTGTACGAGATAGACCCTGCGACCAGTCCGCCGCGGGATTTCGTCGTGGCGCAAGCGGTCACACCGACGATCTCCCGTGTGAGTGACCTGCGCGGTGAAGTCGCCGCCAATGGTACGACCTACTACCGGACCGTCACCCTGACAGGCAAGGCCAGTCCAAACGAAAAGATCATTCTGCTCAATGCCGGTGCGGCCGTCGAAACGGTGAGTGTCAACGCCAGAGGCGATTGGCAATATGTTTTCAGCAGCCTGAACCTGAGCACTTACCGCCTGACCGCGCGAGGCGATTACGGCAGCAATCCGGAGTCCAGCCCCCCTCGGGTCTTTACAGTTGCAGCCTTTATTTCACCGACGATTACCGCGGTCACCGACTCGGTCGGCACGGTGGGACCGAACGAAACGACCTATGACACCGCAGTGACCGTCAAAGGCGAAGCCACCCCGCGCGAGCAGATCCAGATGTACGACAATGGCGCCCCCGTTGGTACGCCGGTCACCGTCAATGCCGATAAACAATGGACAACGTCTGTCACCGGTCTGGCCATCCGCTCGCACAGCCTGACTGCCTTGGCCATGTATGACGTGGTTCCGGTAGAGAGCCCGGCGAGAGCCTTTAACGTCGCCGCCCACATCGCGCCGACGCTGACGTCTGTGCATGACGGCATCAGTGAAATAGGCAATGGCGGGCAAACCAAAAGCACTTCGGTGACCCTGCGCGGTACGGTTACACCGAATCGTCAGGTCCAGATTTACGACAACAACAACCCAAGGCACACGGTGACTGCCGTGGGCAGCGCCTGGAACACTACCTTGTCGGTTGGTTTGGGCGGACATTCGCTGAGAGTAAAAGCGTTGAGTACCGGGCAGGATTCAAATACGCGAACCTTCACTGTGATCTCACCGATTCCGCCGTTGCATTTCAACACGGGCAGCGTGACATTGAGTGGCAGGTGTTACCTCATACCTGACTGGGCTGCATATCCAAACTTCGGTCCTGGCACATATGTACAGCACACGGCAAGCGGCGGAGTTCTTCCCTATCGTTACACGTCGAGTAACAACAACGTCGCCGCGGTAGACGGTTCAGGGTTGGTGACTGTCAGAGGTAATGGAGTCGCAACAATCACTGTCATCGACAACGCAAGCCAGTCCAAGGGCTACAACGTTCATGTCACAGGGGTAAAATTCGTTGTGGGACTGGACGGCGGAAACTGGCACACGATCAGAGACAGGGCAGCAGCCCGAGGAAAGCGATTGCCATCAATGGGTGAGTTGCGGGAAATCCATAACGCTTGGGGTGGTCGTTGGCCGATGGGTGACTATTGGTACTGGGCCGCTGACTCCGCAGGTGGCTGGCCAGCTCGGTACTGGTTAAAAAACCTGGTCAATGGTGCAGAAGCGCACGTTCAGTACTACGGATCCGGCTTGGGAGTGGGCATTGACCCTTAGGGATAAAAAAACGCCCCACAAATCGTGGGGCGCCTCACTTGGGGTCATCCCGATGGCTCTTTACCAAAAATACCGTAACCCCAGATTCACCCCGTAAGGCTGCTCAATATGCTCCCCTTTGGCATAGTCCAGATCGACATGCATCTGCCACCGCTCGGACACCGCCACAGCCACCCCTGCCCCAAACTCCGCCCGGGAGCCTGACAAATCGTTGTTGAACACGTTGTTGTTGACCTTCACTTCGTTGTTCGAAGCGAACTCGTGAGCAATCGCCGCACGTACATAAGGCTGGGCAACAGCGCCGTCGGCGAAACCGAAGTTTCGCCCCAACGTGGCCCCGGCCTTGCCGAGCAGTGAGCGCATGCGATCGCCGTCGGCGTCCATGTCGTTGTCCAGCGTGTAGTGTTGGCCCTGGATCTGCACGGCCGACAGTTGCGCGAACGGTTCGACGAAGTAGTTGTCGGCCAGTTTGATATGCCGACCGAACTCGGCGGAACCGCCTACACCCCAGTTGTCGTAATCGCCTTTGGTGCGGCTGCCATCGCTCAGGTTGACTTTGGACTCGTTACGAAACCGGTTGAACTTGAGCACGCCGTCGAAGTAGTAACCGGTGTCACTGTCGAGCCACGTGACATAGGGACCGACGTAGTAACTTTTCACCGTACCCGAGGTTCCGCGATTCAGATCCAGATCGGATTCGCTCGTGCCGGCGAGCACCCCGACCAGCACTTGGCTTTCGCCCACCCGCGCATCGGCGCCGAGGGAGAATCCCTGTTGTGTTTGCTGATAACCGACACCTGACCCATCAGCGACGTCGTGTCTGTTGCTGTAAACACGACTCCACCCCCCGCCCTCGCCACCGTTCAAACGCAACTCACCCATACGGCTGCGCAACGACGACAGCTCGCCATACCAGACGGTTGGCGCGGTGTTGAACAAGGCCAGTACCGAGCGCGCGCCAGGACTGATGACTTCGGTGGTCGGGTCGAGAAACCACTCCTTCGCTCCCCCGTCGATTTCCCGGCTGGCCAGAGCGTAAGACCAGGTGCCGACGTCAACCCTCTGCTCGCCGGCCAGAGCAAAATTCGCAGCGTCGGTGGTGCCGGTACGTACCAGCGTCAACTGCTGCGGCGAGGCTGCATTCAGACCAGAGGCCGCGACAGCCAGGGCGAAGTCGCCCGAGGAAGCCCCGGCGACATTGAGAAAGTCATGCTCACCGCTGGCGAAATCGCCCTTCATCGCAAAGGTCCCATTGCCGGAAAGTGAGCCGACATTGAGCGTGTAATACGTACCGGGGGCGTCCTGGGCGCCAAAGGTGACAGTGCCACCGTTCATGCCCAGTGCACCGATCGAATCATTGCCGGTCAGTGTCCAATTGGAATTGCTGTTGACGTTCACGCTGTCGACCTGATCGAGACGACCGGTGAACTGCGAATGATTTTCCAATGTGACACCCGCCGTTGAGCTGCCATCGACGATGACATCACCTACCATGTGGCCGTGATTGAAAGTCAGATTGGCGAGGCTGTTATCGGTGACATTGATGTTGCCTTCCAACGTACTGTCAGCCACCGTCATCGTTGCGGTGGAAGCGCCTTGCACATCAAGGAGTACGCCGTTGCCGGCAAGCAAGCGCGTGAAATTCAGCACGTTGATCTGTGCCACAACCCCGCCATTGGCAAGGATGGCTGCACCCGCCACCCCTCGTACCTCAATGTTGTCCAGCGACACATTGGCACCGTTGCCGATGCCCTCGCCGTCGGGACGCAGGCGAATGCCGTTCATGCCTCCGGTCATGCTGCCGCCCTTGGCCCTGACCTCTGCACCGAACGAATTCAAACCAAAGCTGTTTGCTCCCGTACCGGTCAGATGCGTATCAGTCAATTGGATATCAGCGCCGCCACCGGTTTCGATTCCGGACGTCTGCCCGGTAATCCGGCTGCCACTGATCACGGCAGTCGAACCTGTGGTCGTACCCGTCGCCCGGGCGATCGACATCCCCATTCGGGTACCGGTCACAATGGCGTCGCTCACATCGGCACGGGCATTGACGAGGGTAATCCCCGCGTTGCCCGAACGCCCGGCATAAGTCCCCCCCACCACATTCAATTGCGACCCGGTGGTGATCAAGACTTCATAGGTATTCGCAGCATTGGCGTTCAATACACCACCATCGCGGGCGCGATAGTTGTCTTGTTCGGTTGTGCTATCAATGGTCAATGTTTGACCCGCTTCGATGGAAGTGAGGGCAAAGGCCAGCGGGCTTGAGGAGAGGACTGGCGCCAGGGCGAACCAAGCCAGTTTTGTTTTTGATGCCTTCAATGGATAAAGAACCGTACAGATACCCATATGTACTCCTTCGACATTTAGCGGATGTATTTCAACAAAAGTAGTTTCGTCCGCACGCACCGTACAGACATTACTTACCTCGTTCTGTAGGAAAGTTCCCTTTCTTCGATGGATATTTTTACCGTGCATGTCAAATAAAAGAAGGCGGGGATGTGTCCCCGCCTGCATTGACCGTTAATTAGGCATCGTTAGTTCCGGGACAGAATGTCCCTATATTATCAACCACAACCACTCTGACGTCGTGATCCGCGGAGTCATGAGTACGGCCATCAATCTCCGTTGTATATGAAATGACTCCGCGTCCGTCCCTGATAGGTCTGAGGGCAGCATTGAAGGGCAGGTAAACTTCAAAGCCCGCCGTATGTTCATTGCCCTGCAACGTCTTGCTGAACGTATAATCGGGAATATCATCCCCTCCTGAAAGCGGGGTTCCTTTCCATACGAAGTCCAGTTTCAAATCAGCAACAAGTGACCCGCCTCCCGCGACACGCACAACTGCGGCCTTACCTATCACAGGAATATCGCGTAGAGAAGAACAGTTCAGATACACCAAATTACCCGGATTCGTATAAAGATTCTGAATAACGGGCTCTGGCAATGTCACTGCAATAACATAAGCATCTACCGGAGTCGGCAATGATGGATTCGCGTTGCTGCCATTTGCCGGATTGGTGATGATGTAGCGGGCTGTCTTTATCCCGTTTTTTGCGGCCACAAAAACATCAGACGGTAGCTTGAATGGAATCTTGAAATCATCGGCCTCATCGCCGACGACCTCATAACGACCTTCTGGAGGCGAAACTATTTTACCGTCGTACATCAAATCGAAAATATCACCGGGATCCAATGTCGTGAGATCAGGAATAGTCAAGTCAATGTCGATCAAGCTGCCAACATCATCCACCACCAAAGTGTTATCGCCTGTGGAACCCTTGACGACCAAAGCAACCAGGTTCGGATTACCTTTGTCCGGATCAGGCTCAGGATTGGTTGGACCAGGGATCGACAGATCGACATTGATGGTCGCCCCTGTCGCTTCCGGAAACGGGTTGCCGTTTCGAATGATCGCGTAATTCACCATCACATCCTTCGGACCATCACCGCCTTCTGCGGCGTCCCTGAACGGTACGTCGACAATGACCGGAGCGGTGCCATCAGTCGGCTTGTCGGGTTGCAACTTTCCGTTGAAGGTGACTCGGGCCACATCGTTCGGCTGACCATTAGCGAATGCAGGAATGACCACGGCGACATCAGGGTAGGCATCTTTCAAGTCGACAACACCATCGGCGTTTTCCGGCACCTCAGGGGGTAGCAACCCGCTGGGTGCCGGTGTCAGCCGAACATCAAAATGAAAAGGGTCGGAAGAAGGCCCGACGTTACCGACGCGATCTGCATATTTGCAGTAAAAGATAAACAGTCCTTCTCCCAACGTTTCGATATGGGTCTTCTTGATAAACAGTTCAATTGGCGCACTCGAATCTTCATCGACAATAAAAGTGTCCACGGGTGCCGCTGGATCACTTTTCCCATAGTACGCCGTATAGATATCCCCCTGTTTGACATCGTCAGGCACCGGGATGATCATCTTTATATCACCCAGCGCATCAAGAATTTCTCGGGTCAACACGCCATCAATGATTTCGTCGGGCGGTGCCGCTTTACCTCCAGGTGCACCATGATTAGGTGCGACAATGTCGATGAAGAACTCAGAGGTATCAGAAGTATTTTTGTTGCCACCGTAATCCACTATATAAGTCAAGCGAAAAGGACCTGGCGTTGCGGTTTCCTTTGCAGGCAAAATCATTTCGAAAGTTGCAGGCGGGGGGATGGGAACCACTATCCACTCCGTAACCACTACTGAGTCTTTCTGCAATGCGATATATGTGTCACCTTGGGTTGACCCCGGCGGCACTACCATGGAGGTAATTATCACCTTGCAGTCTGTGCCCTGACGCGCCGCCTGAAGTTTCTTGACATTGTCACCCGGCAGGGGCGGGAGCAAGTCTTCAACTTCAGGAGGAGTACCCGAACGGGTACTCAGGGCTTGACGCAAATCAAAAACTTTTTTACGGGCAGCCTCTGCCTTGGACAGTACTTTCAAGTTACTCATTGTAAGCTCTCCTGTTTTATGAACGCACCGACCCTCCAACCCAATACAAACGTCCAGAGAAATGCCGGCAATTAACCACACTGCATAATTTGCTGATACTTCAGTTCTCTTCGCACAAATCATTGAGAGGTGAACATACTGCGCCACTGGGCAGGGTGCGATTGATGATCACAATCTCCTTTTTGGATATCCCCCGACCGCCCATGCTTTTTTTCAACCGGTAATAAACCAGCGCAGAACCGTAGTTGACCATGGGCGCAACCAACCGGTCGTAATCCTCGACGACAATATCGATGTCTTCACCCGGCAGCAGTGTTGTGAGCTCTTTTTCAATTTCCTCGTAAGTACCTTTGATGGGCTCGCTGCCATTGAGTCCGGTGCTGCCCTGCCAGCACACCGTCAGCGTGTCGCCCTGCTCGATAAACGGGTCAGCTTTGACTCTTACCGTGACGCCCTTCCAGAGCCTGGGCCGACTGCAACAGTGCAATACGCCATCCCTGTTTGCATGCGGAAACACAACCTCCTTCAACCCCTCGATCACCACTATCGATACCGCCACCCGGGTCGGTAACGACTGTTGCTGGTTCACACCGTTGCTGGTGGTGTACCAAACCGGCAATGCCGGATTCTCCTTGTCGGTATCGATAACATTCCAGGGCACGGAAAACCTGACGGATTTGCCGGCAACATCGCCTGGTTTGACTTCATAAAACGCGACGACGCCGGGGTAGCTTCCCCAGTGCAGTTCCAGTAGCTGCCCCTGTTCGGGTGCATCGTACAGAGGCAGCAACACGCTGGCCGGCAGACCAAAATCGTCCGTCAGCAAAGTATTGCGGGTTTGACTTTCTTCGCCGTACACCTCAACCAGTGCAAGATCTTCGTTGATCAATGCCGGCGCCTTGGCATGATCCTGACCTGCCAGCGTCAGGTTCACTGCCACCGAAATGGTCGGCGAGGGTGGCCCGTAGGCTGTTCCCTGGCGAATCTTGTAATAGATCTTCGCCCGCAAAGGCCCATCGCCTTTTGCATGCAAGGTCGACCACGGCACAGGGACCGACAGCGGAAAAGCGGAGGGATCGATGGGGATTTCAGGCAGGGGCGTATCGTCCCAGAAAACCGCCAGCTTATGACCGGGATCGGCAAAGTCATATTCATCGACTTCCACGGCGACACCGTCACGGGCTTGTTGGCGATCGACCAGCCCCCGGGATGACAGCGGTACTCGGGGTGGCAGCAGTGCTCCCGGTGCAGGCGACAGATCAACTTCGATAGCCGAAAGAAAGGAATTCGGTCCTTCGTTTCCGGCCCTGTCCCTCAGGTGGTAATAAAAATAACGCGTGCCAGAGCCCCACGATCGAATTTCATCCGCGTACACGGTGATGCTCAAGCGTTTGTCGCGGATATCTTCAGCGCTGAACTCCTGCTCGCGGATGGGTGTTTCAGAGTCTGGCGGGATGGCTTCGCTGGTCCAGTAATACGGCGCGCGATCCAGCGCCTCGGCATCGTCGTACCAAGGCACCAGCACACTGACCTCCCCCTCCTGAGCCAGGAAGGTTTCGGTGATGGTGCCATTCAGCTCGGGGGGGAACCCGGCCGCGCCCGGCTTGTTTCCGAAGTTGGGTTTGGTGGTATCGATGGTCAGCGTTTTGCGAGGGCCTTCATTCGGGTTGTTTCCGTAGATCGAGATCTGGATTGCGACTTCGTAGACACCCTCTGACAGTAAATCGCGAGGCACCTTCAGGGTTTGCGGGAACGCAATGGGATCATTGGTCGGATACCAGCGTTCATCGACCTTTCTGAACGTTCCACCTTTGGACATGAAGCCCAATTCGACCAGATCCAACTCGTCCGGCGCATCTCCTTGTTCAAAATCCATGAATGTGACGATAAGGTCATCACCCAACGCCCTTAGCGGCAAAAGACCTTTGGGGTCGGCAGGATCAAGCACGGCCGGTACCGTCACTTCGACCGACCTGCCCCAGGAAACCGGGGTGTTCTGATCAGGCTGACCGACTGGGTTCTTTCGCTTGGCCATTCCAGCGTTCCTCGATAAGCGGCGGTACAGCGCAGTTCAAGCGCTGTCGGAATGGCTTCATTAGATGCGGGTGGGATGAACCTGCCTACTGTCAGAAATTACAGGTATTGCTACCGTTTGTCGGAAGGCGATTTGCATGGGAAGGGTATTGGGCGGTGGATCGGGTGTCAGATAATCCGGAGTTGGTGCAGGTCGGCTGAATTATGCGCTGTTCAGGCCGGCCCCTTCGCGAGCAGGCTCGCTCCCACCTTTCTGACCGTGTTCCAATGGGGCGAGCCTGCTCGCGAAGGCTGATTCACAGGCAACACACCTCTGCAGACAGACAAAACCCGCCGTCCCGAATCAACCGGGGCGGCGGGTTTTGTCGTTTCAGACCTCAGGTCAAACCGTATCCACCTTCAACGAATGATCATTGAGCATCCCGCTGATGATCGTCGCCGTGTCATGCCCGCCAGCCACCATCCCACCCGCCCCCGGCGTCACGCCGTAGTGGCTGGCGAGGTTGACGCCCGCAAGATCGATGGTCTGGTTCGGCGTGGCGCCGGCCATGGCGCTGATGTCGATGCTGGTCATCACCGAAGCACCACTGCCGCTGACGGTGAAGTGCAGGTAGTCGTCCAGCGACGCGGTGCTGGCGTTTTCGCCTTGCAGCAGTTGCGACAGGTCGAGTTTGTCGGTGCCGGGGGTGAAGTCGGTGATCAGGTCGTGGCCGCTGTTGCCCTTGAGCCACTGGAAGGTGTCGGCCCCTGCCCCGCCCGTCAGTGTATTGTTGCCCATGCCACCGATCAGCAAGTCATCGCCAGCGCCACCGTTGAGGAAGTCGTTGCCGAGGCCACCGTTGATCACGTTGTTGTTGCCATCGCCGGTGAGGCTGTCGTTGAAGTTGGAGCCGAGCAGGTTTTCGATGGCGGTCAGCGTATCGGTACCGGCGCCGAAGGTGTTTTGCGCACCAAGCAGGCCGAGGTTGACGGTGACCGCAGCCGTGGCGTGGGCGTAGCTGGCGGTGTCGCTGCCGGTGCCACCGTCGAGCAGGTCATTGCCGGCGCCGCTGTAGAGCAAATCGTTGCCGGCGCCGCCGTGCATTTCGTTGTTGCCGGATCCGCCGCTGAGTACGTCGTTGCCATCGCCGGCATTGATCACGTTGTTGCCGCTGCCCGCCACCAAGACATCGTCGCCAGCCGTGCCGGTCAGGGTGTGGCCGTCCTGATAGCTGATGCTGACGTTGGCCGTGTCGCTGCCGCCGTGGTTGTCGTTGGCGGTGTAAGTGCCGTGATAGTCCGGCGTAATGTCATGGGCCCCGGCGTAGTTGAGGGTCATGGTCAGTTGATAGTTTTCCCCCGCGTTCGGGTTGCCGGTGCCCGTAGGATTGGCAATGTTGGTGATGTGGATCTGATAGATACCATCGGCCGACGCGGTCAGGGTTTGCCCGTCCGCCAGTGCCATCCAGGCGCCGCCGTTGAGCGAGTACTCCATGCCGACATGACCGGCAGCGAGGTTGTGATCCAGATTGAGGGTTTCGCCCTGACGCAGGTGGACGGTGATGCGGTCTTCATCGTTGGCGTTGCTGTTGCTCACCATGCCGAGATAACCGCTGACTACCAGCACGGCGGTCATGGTCGCGGCATTGGCGCTGAAGGCGCTGCGCACATTGGCCAGGTTCTGGTTGGCCGAGTTATTGGTCTGCCCGGTGAAGCCGATCAGGCCACTGCCGGTGAAGTCCGCCGCTTTCGACACCCACCCGGTGTTGAAACTGGTTGGCGTGGCGCTGAGGGCGTCGCCGTTCGGATCGGTGTCGTTGGCCAGCAACAGCTCGCCCGGCACCACGATGTTGCCCGAGAGCACGTTGGTGATGACGTGATCGTCCATCGCCTCGGGCGGCGCGTTGGGAATCACTTTCACCGTCAGCGTGGAGCTGGCGAGGTCGCCGTCGTTGTCGCTGACGCTGAAGCCGATGTTTTCGGTGATCACCACGGCGGTGGTTTTCTGCGAGGTGTAGCTGTATTCGCCGGTATCCAGGTTGATCACCAGCGTGCCGCTGTTGTTGGTGGCGATGCTGACGGTGTTGTTCGCCGTGTTGAAGGTGCCGTGGTTGGCGCCGCCGCTCGCGGTCAACGCCCCCTGGCCACCGAGGGCTTTTGGATCGTAGGTGTAGGTGGTGCCGTCGACCATGATGGATTTGATGAAACCGCCATCGGCGCCGAACGAACCGCCCTCGCCCAGCAGCGAACCGGTGACCGGCGCGCCCTGCACGGTGCCGGACAATACCGAGTTGAGCTGGTTGAGATCGGTGACCACCACCGCATTGGTGTTGGTGTGGCTGATACCGTCGTAGGCCAGTGGATCGAGGTAGGCGTTGCTCACGCCGTTGCCCAAGCCAATGGCGTAGTTCTTGATGTTGTTGGCATCGAGGAAGTTTTTCAGCGCGGCTTCGTCAGCGCTGCCGATGTCGCCCTCGTTGGGCTTGCCGTCGGAGAAGAAGTAGCCGACGTTCTGCGCCCCGGTAAGTTTGCCTGAGGTGTTGAACGCGTTCTGCATCACCGCCACGGCAGCGTCGTAGTTGGTGCCGCCGCCGGCATTCAGACCCGCAAGCAGTGTCTTGGCGGTGGCGACATCGACCCACACCGTGGTGCGGTCGGCGGCATTGCTGCTGAATGTCACCAACTGCACTTTCACATCGCCCAGATCATCGTACTTGTCGAGCAGGGCACCAATGGCCTGCTTGGCCAGCGCCAGCCGCGACAGACCAGGTACACCGGAGGCATCGGCCATGCTGCCGGAGATGTCGAGGACGATGAGCACGTTGGAATCGATCTCCACCGCCGTCACCGAACGATCCGAGGCAACAGCTTTCGGCACGTCGTCGACGATGTTCACCACGAGGGTGCTGGTGGTGGCGTTGCCCAGCGCATCGGTGGCTTTGTAGGTGAACGTTTCGCTGAGGGTGTTCGGCCCGTCGTTGGCGTTCGGCGCGGTTTTCGGCGCCGAGGTCAGCGTATAGGTGTAGGTGCCGTCGGCGTTGAGCTGCAGTTGCCCGTAGCTGCCGGTGGCGTTGCCGACCAACGTGTACGTGATCGCGCCGCTGCCGCCGCTTACCGAACCGACCAGCGTGCCGCTGGCGGTTTCGCCGGTATTGCCCGGATCACTGCCGGTGACTGTGCCGGGGGCGAGATCCAGGCCATCCTTGCTCAGGTCGAGGGCTTTTTCGTAGACGGTGACGTCGGTGTCGCTGACGGCGGTCAGGCAACTGTTGTGCACGTCGATGGTGAGCGTCGTGGTGCTTTCGTCGCCATCGGCATCGCGCACGGTGTAGGTGAACACATCCACCGCGCCCGGGCCGTTCACCACATTGGGATTGCTGTGATAGACCGCGTTGCCGTTGGCATCCAGGGTCAGATAGCCGTAGGTGCCGTTGATCTGCGAATTGAGTCCGCCGATGGCCGACGTCGAGGTGTCGGCACCGGCGCGCACGCCGACCACTGCGCCTGTGGCCGCCGGGCCGTCAGCACCGCCGATGTCGTTGTCCAGCACATTGCCGCTGACGGTGCCGCCCTCCGCCACCGAAGCCGCGTCCGCGTGCGCGGTCGGTAGGTCATCGACGATATTGACGTTGATCTGACCGCTGGACGTGCTGCCATCGGTGTCCGTGGCGACCACGTCGAAGTTCTCGCTGAGGCTATTGGCACCGTTGGCGTTCGGATGGGCTTCGTTGTCGGCCAGGGTGTAGCTGTAACTGACCACACCGGTAGCCGGGTCGTAACCAGTGATGGTGAAGGTGCTGCCCAGCGGCGAGACCACGGACTGCGGCAAACCGGCGGCGACGCCATTGCTGATCACGGCAATACCGCCGACCGTCAGGGTTTGCAGGCCATCGAGAGCGGTCACGGTGAAGCTGCCGCTCTGGGTCAGCGCCGAGGCATTGGGAGTGCTGCCGTCGCTGAGGTTTTTCTCGTAGACGCTGAGTTCGCCGCCCTTCACGTTGAGGCCGTCGAGGCACACCGGATCGTCGTTGTTGTGGATGTTCAGCACCAGGTTGGCGGTGCTGGTGTCACCGTCGGAGTCGGTGATGGTATAGGCGAAGGTTTCCGTGCCGTTGCCGCCGCCGTGGAGGTTTTTGAAGTCAGCGTCGTTGGCATCCAGCGTGTAGGTGTAAGTGCCGTTGCCGTTGAGTACCAGCGTGCCGTAGGTGCCGATGAAGGTGCCGGCGGTCACCGGGCCACTGGCGACGCGGTCGGCGCCTTGCACGTCGTTGTCGAGGACGTTGCCGGTCAGGGTCAACTGGGCTTCGGTCGCGTTATTGGCGTTGCTGTCGTTCAGCGCTTTCGGCACGTCATCGACGATGCTCACAACGATGCTGCTGGTGACGACGTTACCCAGCGAATCGGTCGCCTGATAGGTGAAGGTTTCGCTCAGGCTGTTGGCGCCGTCGTCGGCATGCGGCGTGGTCGTCGCGGGTGAAGTCAGGGTGTAGGTGTAAGTGCCATTGGCATTGAGAACGATCTGTCCGTAATTGCCGGTGGCGCTGCCGACCAGCGCATAGCTGATCGCGCCGACCGCGCCAGTGACCGAACCGACCAGCGTGCCGGAGGCGGTTTCACCAGTACTGTTCGGATCGCTGCCGACCACACTGCCCGCCGCCAGATCCTGGCCGTCCCTGTTCAGGTCGAGGGCTTTTTCGTAGACGGTGACGTCGGTGTCGCTGACCGCTTTCAGGCAGCTGTTGTAGACATCGATGGTGATCGTCGTAGTGCTTTCATCACCATCGGCATCGCGCACGGTGTAGGTGAATACGTCCACCGCGCCCGGGCCGTTCACCGTGTTGGGATTGCTGTGATAAACCGCGTTGCCGTTGGCATCCAGGGTGAGGTAGCCGTAGGTGCCGTTGATCTGCGAATTGAGTCCACCGATGGCCGACGTCGAGGTGTCGGCACCGGCGCGCACGCCGACCACTGCACCGGTGACCGCCGGGCCATCCGCGCCGCCGATATCGTTGTTGAGCACATTGCCGCTGACGGTGCCGCCCTCCGTCACCGAAGCCGCGTCTGCATGGGCGGTCGGCAAATCGTCGACGATGTTGACGTTGATCTGGCCACTGGCGGTGCTGCCATCGGTGTCGGTCGCGACGACGTCGAAGTTTTCGGTGAGGCTGTTGGCGCCGTTGGCGGTTGGATGGGCTTCGTTGTCGGCCAGGCTGTAGCTGTAACTGACCACGCCGGTCGCCGGATCATAACCGGTGATGGTCAAGGTGCTGCCCAGCGGCGTGATCACCGATTGCGGGAAACCTGCGGCCACGCCATTAGTGATCACGGCGATACCGCCGACGGTCAGCGCGGTGACGCCGTCGAGTGCGGTGATGGTGAACGTGCCGTTTTGCGTCAGCGCACCAGCATCCGGAGTGCTGCCATCGCTGAGGTTTTTCTCGTAAACCGTCAGCTCGCCGCCAGCGACGTTCAGGCCGTCGATGGTCACCGGGTCGTCGTTATTGTGAATCTGCAGGACAAGGTTGGCAGTGCTGGTATCGCCGTCGGCATCGGTGATGGTGTAGGCGAAGGTTTCGGTGCCGTTGCCACCGCCGTGCAGGTTTTTGAAATCGGCGTCGTTGGTATTGAGAGTGTAGGTGTAAGTGCCGTCAGCGTTCAGAACCAAAGTGCCGTAAGTACCGGTGAATGTGCCGGGCGTGACTGGACCGGTGGGCACACGGTCAGCGCCTTGTATGTCATTGGTCAGGACATTGCCGGTCAGGGTCAATTGGCTTTCTGACGCGGTGCCGTTGCTGTCGTCGATGGCTTTCGGCAGGTCGTCGACGATGTTGACGTCGAGGGTGCCGGTGGCCGTCGTGCCGTTGTCATCGACTACCGTGACCGCGAACTGCTCAGGCAGATTGTTGGCACCGTTGGCGTTTGGATGCGCTTCGTTGTCGGCCAGGGTGTAGCTGTAACTGACCACACCGGTTGCCGCGTTGAAACCGGTGATGGTCAGCGTGCTGCCCAGTGGTGTGGTGATCGATTGCGGAAAGCCTGCGGCCACGCCATTGGTGACCACGGCGATACCGCCGACGGTCAGCGCGGTGACGCCGTCGAGTGCGGTGATGGTGAACGTGCCGTTTTGCGTCAGCGCACCAGCATCCGGAGTGCTGCCATCGCTGAGGTTTTTCTCGTAAACCGTCAGCTCGCCGCCAGCGACGTTCAGGCCGTCGATGGTCACCGGGTCGTCGTTATTGTGAATCTGCAGGACAAGGTTGGCAGTGCTGGTATCGCCGTCGGCATCGGTGATGGTGTAGGCGAAGGTTTCGGTGCCGTTGCCACCGCCGTGCAGGTTTTTGAAATCGGCGTCGTTGGTATTGAGAGTGTAGGTGTAAGTGCCGTCAGCGTTCAGAACCAAAGTGCCGTAAGTACCGGTGAATGTGCCGGGCGTGACTGGACCGGTGGGCACACGGTCAGCGCCTTGTATGTCATTGGTCAGGACATTGCCGGTCAGGGTCAGTTGGCTTTCTGAAGCGGTGCCGTTGCTGTCGTCGATGGCTTTCGGCAGGTCGTCGACGATGTTGACGTCGAGGGTGCCGGTGGCCGTCGTGCCGTTGTCATCGACTACCGAGACCGCGAACTGCTCAGGCAGATTATTCGCGCCGTTGGCATCCGGATGCGCTTCGTTGTCGGCCAGGGTGTAGCTGTAACTGACCACACCGGTTGCCGCGTTGAAACCGGTGATGGTCAGCGTGCTGCCCAGTGGTGTGGTAATCGACTGCGGAAAGCCTGCGGCCACGCCATTGGTGACCACGGCGATACCGCCGACGGTCAGCGCGGTGACGCCGTCGAGTGCGGTGATGGTGAACGTGCCGTTTTGCGTCAGCGCACCAGCATCCGGAGTGCTGCCATCGCTGAGGTTTTTCTCGTAAACCGTCAGCTCGCCGCCAGCGACGTTCAGGCCGTCGATGGTCACCGGGTCGTCGTTATTGTGAATCTGCAGGACAAGGTTGGCAGTGCTGGTATCGCCGTCGGCATCGGTGATGGTGTAGGCGAAAGTCTCGGTGCCGTTGCCGCCGCCGTGCAGGTTTTTGAAATCGGCGTCGTTGGTATTGAGCGTATAGGTGTAGGTGCCGTCGGCGTTGAGAACCAAAGTGCCGTAAGTACCGGTGAAGGTGCCGGGCGTGACTGGGCCGGTGGGCACACGGTCAGCGCCTTGTATGTCATTGGTGAGGACATTGCCGGTCAGGGTCAGCAAGGTTTCCGAGGCAACGCCGTTGGCGTCATCAAACGCTTTGGGCACATCGTCAGTGATGTTCACGTCCAGCGTGCCGGTGGCGCTGTCGGCATTGCTGTCGGTGGCGATCACGGTGAACTGTTCGCTGAGGTTGTTCACACCATCGCCGGCCGCATGGGTTTCGTTGCCGGTGAGGGTGTAGCTGTAGCTGACCGTGCCGGTCGCCGGGTTGTAGCCGGTGATGGTCAGGGTGTTGCCGAGCTGCGTGGTGATCGACTGGGGAAAGCCGATCGGCACGCCGCCAACGATCACGTTGATGCCGCCGATGCTCAGGCTGTTCAAGCCATCCGGTGCCGAGACGGTGAAGCTGCCACTCTGGGTCAGAGCGCCCGGATTGGCCGCTGTACCGTCAGGCAGATTGGCTTCATTGAGGTTCAGCTCGCCGCCCGCTGCGTCAAGGCCATTGAGGATGACCGGGTTGTTCACCGCTGGCGGTGGCGCCACGATCGGCGCTGGGGTGTCGTCGCCAGTGTCGTTGTCCGCGTCGCGGCGATAATCGGGAAATTCGGGGATGCCATTGAAACCGGCAGTTGGGAAACCGATCACCGGATCGACCCGGCCGCCGACTTCGGTCAGCAGAACGAAGCTGTGCCCGCCGCCCAGTTCACCGGTATTGCCGGTGGGCGCGTTGGGGCCGGCAGCGGTGGCTTCGGCGGTTTTACTCGGGTCTTCACCGGCGGCGATGGCTTTCTGGATCTGCTCGACATCGGTCAGTTGCGCCTGGCTCGGGGTCTGCGCTTCGTCGACGTTCACCGGCACAGCCTGATCGGCCAGCAGTTGCCCGGTCATGGTGATGCTGCTGCCACGGCCGAGGGTCAATTCCTCGCCATTTTGCAGTTTCACCGCCACCGCGCCTTCCGCGCCGGTGATCAGTTGATCGCCGGCGTACAAACGATCGCCTTCGAACAGCGGACGTTTGATGCCATCGCTCGCTTGAGCGAACACCTGACCAATGACTTTTGTGACCGTACCGATGAGCGTTGCCATGTGAAATCCTCCGCTGCCGACCACCGTCGGCACTCGTTCGCGAAGCAGCCCATGGCTCAATCGGGTTGCCGGGGGCGACGCTCGCACCCTCGACAGTTCGTTTCGCAGGCCCGTTTTGAAGAGAATTGCCAGCGCCATCAAGCACTTGCCAACCCTGTTCAATTCATCGACCCACTAGCGCTACGTAACGGCGGTGACTCACCCAAGTGACAAAAATCTGTCGCTCATTTGCCGCTACGCGTCCCTCCCCTTCAGCAGTACTTCGCAGTGTCTCGCAAAGTGAATGGAACTTTCCTCAAGCCTTATCGAGCTCCCTAAAGCGCATAAAACAAAGGCTTTCGAGCTGAACAATGTGCTGCTTTTGAAAAACCGCATAAGTTTTTTTTGGAATAAGCCTTATGAAAATTTTTTCTTAGCTACGCTCTAGGATGTTCTTAGCTCTGTTGTTACAAGAGTGAAACGCTTACACCCTAAATTTACGTCAAATATTTGGCGACGGTAACACAACATTGAGATCCAGGGAGATGCACCCATGCGCGTTTTAACCCCCCTCTGCAGCGCGGTTTTGCTGGCCATGGCTTGCACTTCCCAAGCCCAGGCGATGAACCTCACCGAGGCGATTCAAAGCACTATTGCCACCCACCCGGAACTGGCTTCGCGCGTGGACGCTCGCCTGTCGGCAGATGAGCAGGTGAAAGTGGCCAAGGGCGGGTTCTATCCGTCGGTCGACTTGAACGCTGCCTACGGTCGCGGCTACAGCGACAACACCAACACCCGCGCCTTCGGTAATCACAACACCGAAATTCTCAATTACACCCAATCGGAGCTGCGCTTGCGGCAGATGATCTTCGACGGGTTCAACACCGCCAACGAGGTCGAGCGCACCAAGGGCGTGTCCAACTCCCGCGCCTATTACGCGCAAGGCACCGCACAGGATCTGGCCCTGCGCACCATTGAGGTCTACCTCGAAGTGCTCAAGCGTCGTGAGCTGGTGACGCTGGCCAAGAACAACCTGCAGGCGCACTTGCGGGTCAACGATCAGATCGGCCTGCGCACCGAGCGCGGCATTGGCAGCACCGCAGACTCCGATCAATCGGTCGCCCGTCGTGCACTGGCGCAGAACAACCTCGACACCGCCGAGGTCGATCTGGCCGATGCCGAATCGAATTTCTACAGTGTGGTCGGACGCATGCCCGACGAGCTCGAAACCCCGGCCTCGACCCGTGGCGAACTGCCGCCGGACCTGCGTGAAGCGCAGCAGAGCATGGTCGACAACAACCCGTACCTGAAATCGGCCCAGGCTGACGTGCAGTCCGCCGAGAGCCAGTACGAAGTGGCCAAGTCGCCGTTCTATCCACGCTTTGACGCGGAAGCGGCAGTCGGCGCCAACAACAACGTGCAGGGCGATGAAGGCCACGACAACGAATGGCGGGTTGGCGTGGTAATGAATTACAACCTGTTCCGTGGCGGCAGCGACAAGGCACGTCTGGCCGCGAATGCCCACGACATCAACCAGGCGATGGACATCCGCAACAACGCCCTGCGTCAGCTCAACGAGAACATCCGTCTGGCCTGGAACGCCATGGAAAACGCCAAGAAGCAGACGCCGACCGCCCGCGAATACGCCGAGACCACCAAACGCGTACGCGCCGCTTATCAGGACCAGTTCGGCCTCGGCCAACGCACCCTGCTCGACCTGCTCGACAGCGAAAACGAGCTGTACAACGCCAACCGTCGCTACACCGAAATCCGCTACACCGAGGAATACTCGATGTACCGCGTCTTGGCGAACATGGGCCAACTGCTGAGCAAACAACGCGTAGTGCTGCCGGCTGATGCGATTGCCACCACCGAAGTGAAAAACCAGGCGCGCCTGCCCGAGTTGAAATAGACCCGTGCAGGAGCTGCCGAAGGCTGCGATCTCTGATCGTTCCCACGCAGACCGTGGAAACGATCAATTGTGGCGAGGGAGCTTGCTCCCGCTTGAGTGCGCAGCGCTCATTCTTTGCGCATGACTGAAGTCTGGGGCTGCTGCGCAGCCCAGCGGGAGCAAGCTCCCTCGCCACAGAGTTATCGAGTCGTCTTCAGGAGAGGCAATCACTATGACCAGCATGGAACCCGGCGCCACCGGGGTCGATCCGCGCTTGAGCTTCGATGATCCGTTACTCGACGGTCTGCTGATCCTCTGCAAGCTGCACGGCGCCACGGTCAGTCGTGCCAGCCTGAGTGCCGGGCTGCCGTTGAACAAACAACGCCTGAGCCTGGATCTGCTACCCCGTGCGGCGGCGCGGGCCGGGTTGCAGGCGCGGTTGTTACGGCGTGACTTGAAAGACATTTCGCCGCTGAACCTGCCGATCCTGTTGCTGCTCAACGATGGCCGCACCGCCGTGCTGCGCCGGTTTGGCGAGGACGGCAAAGCCCTGCTGCTGCCCAGTGAAGCCGATGGCGGCGAGCAATGGGTCAGCCGCGAAGAGCTCAACGAGCACTACAGCGGCCAGGCGTTGTTCGCCCGCCCGCGCCACGAACTCGAAGACCTGCGCGCGCCGCTCGTGCCACGGGTGCATGCGTGGTTTCGCGACACCCTGAAACTGTCGAAATGGCTGTACAGCGATGCGATCCTCGCCAGTTTCCTGATCAACCTGTTGGGCCTGATGGTGCCGTTGTTCGTCATGCAGACCTACGACCGCGTGGTACCGAATCAGGCGACCTCGACCTTGTGGGTGCTGTCGATCGGCTTGCTGATCGGCACCGGTTTCGAACTGGTGCTGCGCGTGGTGCGTGCACACCTGCTCGACACCGCCGGGAAAAAAACCGATGTGATCCTCTCGGCCACTTTGTTCGAGCGCATCACCGGCATGTCGATGAAAGCGCGGCCAGCGACCATCGGCGGATTCGCCCAAAGCATTCATGACTTTCAGGGCCTGCGTGAATTCCTCACCGCCGTGACTCTGACCAGCCTGATCGACTTGCCCTTCGTGGTGTTGATGCTGGTGGTGATCGGCCTGCTCGGCGGCTGGCTGGTGGTGATTCCGCTGCTGGCGTTTCCGATCACGATCATCTTCGCCATGGCGATTCAGGTGCGCCTGCGCGACACCGTGCAGAAAAGCCTGAGCCTCGGCGCCGAGCGTCAGGCGCTGCTGATCGAAACCCTCGGCGGCCTGGAAACCCTCAAGGCCTGCGGCGCCGAAAGCGAGCGCCAGCACAAATGGGAAAGCACCCACGGCGCCCTCACCCGCCTCGACAGCCACGCGCGCAACCTGTCGGCGCTGGCCACCAATGGCACCCTGTTCATTCAGCAGTTTTCCGGGATGGCGACGATTGTCGCCGGGGTCTACAGCATCATCGCCGGCAACCTCAGCGTCGGCGCACTGGTCGCCACCTACATGCTCGGCAGCCGTGTGCTGGCCCCGCTCGGCCAGATCGCCGGGCTGATCACCCGTTACCAGCAAGCGCAACTGACCATGAAAAGCACCGATGCGCTGATGGCCCTGCCGCAGGAACGCGACGGCAAACAACGGCCACTGGAGCGCACGCAGTTGCAGGGTGCGCTGGATGTCAGCGGCGTGACCTTTCATTACCACGGCCAGAATGCGCCAGCGCTGAGCGAGGTCAGCTTCAGCCTGAAACCCGGGGAGCGGGTCGGCATCATCGGCCGCAGCGGCTCGGGCAAAAGTACCTTGGCGCGGTTGGTCATGGGTTTCTACGAAGCGGAGGAAGGCCAACTTTTGCTAGACGGCCTCGACCTGCGCCAACTGGACGTGGCTGACCTGCGCCAGCAGATCGGTTATGTCGCCCACGACCTGCCGCTGCTGGCCGGCAGCCTGCGGGACAACCTGACCCTGGGTGCGCGCTACATCAGCGATTCACGCATGCTCGAAGTCGCCGAACTGACCGGCGTCACCGAACTGGCCAGGCAACATCCGCAAGGCTTCGACCGGCCGGTGGGCGAACGCGGGCAACTGCTTTCCGGCGGCCAGCGCCAGGCAGTGTTGCTGGCCCGGGCATTACTGCTCGATCCGCCGATCATGCTGCTCGACGAACCCACCAGCGCCATGGACAACAGCAGCGAAGATGCGCTGCGGCAGAAACTGCATGGCTGGATGCAAGGCAAAACCCTGCTGCTGGTCACTCACCGCACCTCGATGCTGAGCCTGGTGGACCGGTTGCTGGTGCTGGACAACGGCCGGGTCGTGGCTGACGGCCCGAAAGAAGCGGTCATCGATGCACTGCGCAAGGGCCGAGTCGGCTCGGCGGCAGTATGAATATCAGCACAAAAGCCCTGGCACCCGCTGTCCGTGGCGAGGGAGCTTGCTCCCGCTTGGGTGCGCAGCGCCCACAAGATTTTTGCGGCTGCTTCG
>NZ_QETJ01000037.1:0-38734 GCF_003105095.1 Pseudomonas sp. NDM
ACTCGTCGTGACGCTGAAGGGCGGCAGCAACAGCGGCCTGCGCGATGATGCTCAACTGATCGGCTTCCAGGGCGACGCCAACGCGCCGATCGCGGTGCTTCTCGCGATAGCGGTGTGTCATTCAACAATGGTGGCGGCTGATCCACCGCTATCGCGAGCAGGCTCACTCCTACAGGCGGCTCAGTGTTTGGGCGGATACTCGCGGTGCATCTGCTCCAGCAGCGCATCCTTGTCCAGCCACAGCTGATTGATCCAGCCCTGAAACTGCAAACGGTACTCGCCGTCCTGGTCGTAGTTCTTGCCGATGAAGGCCGGCGGGATTTTGATTTCTTCAAAATGCACCACCACATCGCGCACGTTGCCGCAGAGCAAATCCCAGAACCCCGGTCGTCCGGCCGGGTAATGAATCGTCACATTGACGATCGACTCCAGCTGTTCGCCCATCGCATCGAGCACAAAGGCGATCCCGCCAGCCTTGGGCTTGAGCAAATACTTGAACGGCGACTGCTGTTGCGCATGCTTGCCTTCGGTAAAGCGTGTGCCTTCGACGAAGTTGAAAATCCCCACCGGGTTATGCCGGAATTTTGCGCAGGTCTTGCGCGTGGTCTCCAGATCCTTGCCTTTCTTTTCCGGATGCTTTTCCAGATACGCCTTGGAGTAACGCTTCATGAACGGAAAGCCCAGCGCCCACCAGGCCAGACCGATCACCGGCACCCAGATCAGCTCCTGCTTGAGGAAAAACTTCAGCGGCTGAATCTTGCGGTTGAGCACGTATTGCAGGACCAGAATATCCACCCAGCTCTGGTGGTTGCTGGTGATCAGGTACGAGTGCTGATAGTCGAGACCCTGCAGGCCGCTGAGGTGCCAGCGGGTGCGCCGTACCAGATTCATCCAGCCCTTGTTGTTGCTGATCCACGCCTCGTGGGTGTGGCTCATCAGCCAACCGGCAATGCGCTGGGTAACGGCAAACGGCAGGGCCTTGACCAGCGCCACGCAGAACAGGAACGAGCAGAGCAGAATCGTGTTGAGCGCCAACAGCAGCGAGGCGATCACGCCGCGCACGGGTGCGGGTAGAAAATCCAGCATTTACACATCCATAGGTCGGTTGGCGGCTTGAATCGCGGTGAGCGCGATGGTGTAGACGATGTCATCGACTTGCGCGCCGCGCGGCAAGTCGTTCACCGGTTTGCGCAGGCCTTGCAGCATCGGCCCGAGGCTGACGCAATCGGCGCTGCGCTGCACGGCTTTGTGCGTGGTGTTGCCGGTGTTGAGATCGGGGAACACGAACACCGTGGCGCGTCCGGCGACCTGACTGTTCGGCGCCAGTTGCCGGGCGACGTCGGCGTTGGCCGCAGCGTCGTATTGCAGCGGGCCGTCGATCAACAGTGAGTTTTGTTGCTCATGGGCGAGCAGGGTCGCCTCGCGGACTTTTTCGACTTCTTCACCGCGGGCCGATTCGCCGCTGGAATAACTGATCATCGCCACCCGTGGGATGATGCCGAATGCCGCTGCTGAATCCGCGCTTTGCAGGGCGATCTCCGCCAGTTCGGCAGCGCTCGGGTGCGGGTTCATCACGCAGTCGCCGTAGACCAGCACTTCTTCCGGGAAGAGCATGAAGAACACTGAAGACACCAGCGTACAGCCCGGCGCGGTCTTGATCAGTTGCAGGGCCGGGCGGATGGTGTTGGCGGTGGTGTTGATCACCCCGGACACCAGCCCGTCGACCTCATCCAGCGCAAGCATCATGGTGCCGATCACCACGGTATCTTCCAGTTGCTGCTCGGCCATCGGTGCGTTGAGGCTTTTGCTCTTGCGCAGGGCGACCATCGGTTCGACGTAGCGTTCGCGGATGTGGTCCGGGTCGAGAATTTCCAGACCCGGCGGCAGCACGATGCCTTGGGCGCGGGCGACCGCTTCGACGTCTTCGGGTTTGGCCAACAGCACGCAGCGGGCGATCCCGCGTTCCTGGCAGATCGCCGCCGCTTGCACGGTGAACGGCTCGCTGCCTTCAGGCAGGACGATGCGCTTGTTCGCCGCCTGCGCACGCTGGATCAATTGATAGCGGAACACCGCTGGCGACAGGCGCATTTCCCGTGGCGTGCCGCAGCGCTGGTGTAGCCAACTGGCGTCGAGGTGGCTGGCGACGAAATCGGTGATGATCTCCGCGCGCTCGCGGTCATCGATCGGGATTTCCTTGTTCAGGCCATTGAGCAGGTTGGCGGTGTCGTACGAGCCGGTGCTCACCGACAACACCGGCAAACCGGCCTGCAACGCGCCCCGGCACAGGTCCATGATGCGTGGGTCGGGCAGGGTGTCGCTGGTCAGCAGCAGGCCGGCCAGCGGCACACCGTTGATGGCTGCGAGGCTGACAGCGAGGATGATGTCGTCGCGATCACCCGGCGTCACCACCAGCACGCCGGGCTTGAGCAGCTCGACGGTGTTGCGCATGGTTCGTGCGCAAATGATGATTTTGCTCATGCGCCGGGTTTCGTAGTCACCCGCGTTGAGCACCTGCGCGCCCATCAGGTCGGCGACGTCGCGGGTGCGCGGCGCGTTGAGTTCCGGCTGGAACGGGATGCAGCCGAGCAGGCGGAAGTCACCGCTGCGCAGCAACGGCGAATGCTCTTTCAGACGCTTAGCGAAGGCGTCCATGCTCTCATCGGTCCTGACCTTGTTGAGGATCACGCCGAGAACTTTCGGATCTTTCGGGCCGCCGAACAATTGCGCTTGAAGCTCGACCCGACCAGAGAGTTCGGCGAGCACTTCGTTTTCCGGCGCCGAGACCAGAATCACCTCGGCATCCAGGCTCTTGGCCAGGTGCAGATTGACCCGCGCGGCGTAACTGGCGCTGCGAGTCGGCACCATGCCTTCGACCACCAGCACATCCTTGCCGACTGCCGCTTGCTGATACAGGGCGATGATTTCTTCGAGCAACTCGTCGAGCTGACCGTCACCGAGCATGCGCTCGACATGCGCCAGGCCCAACGGTTGCGGCGGTTTCAAACCGTGGGTGCGTGCCACCAGTTCGGTGGAACGCTCAGGGCCGGTGTCGCCCGGGTGCGGCTGGGCGATCGGTTTGAAGAAGCCGACTTTCAGGCCGGCGCGTTCAAGCGTGCGCACCAGCCCGAGGCTGATGGAGGTCAGACCCACGCCAAAATCGGTGGGTGCGATAAAAAAAGTTTGCATGGGAATTCTCTATGCAAGGGTGTCAGCCTATGTCTGGCCGACTACCGAAATTCAGTCGCCAAGGTTAGCGCTAACCGAGCCCTGTGCACACCAACCGCAGGCAAAGGGTTGACCTGTTTTTTCAATACGTTGCGCCGGATCCAGGACCCAGGCGCGGGTTTGCCATGGCGGCTGGTGGCGCAGGTGCTGGGTGTGGCCACAGGAAAGCTCGACCACCCAGTGGCCGTCTTCGTCCTGATGGAAGCCGGTGATGGTCGAAACCCGTTTGTCCGGGTTGTGGTCGCTTTCACGCGATTGCTTCGCTAAACTTGGCCTTTCTATATTCTTATGCAAAAGGTCTCGCCCCATGCTGATCGCCGCCAATAAGGCTGTCTCCATCGACTATACCCTGACCAACGACGCTGGTGAGGTCATCGACAGCTCCGCCGGCGGCGCTCCGCTGGTTTACCTGCAAGGCGCAGGCAACATCATCCCGGGCCTGGAAAAAGCCCTGGAAGGCAAAGCCGTCGGTGACGAGCTGAAAGTGGCCGTTGAGCCGGAAGACGCTTACGGCGAATACGCCGCCGAGCTGGTCAGCACCCTGAGCCGCAGCATGTTCGAAGGCGTTGACGAGCTGGAAGTCGGCATGCAGTTCCACGCTTCGGCGCCGGACGGCCAGATGCAGATCGTCACCATCCGTGATCTGGACGGCGACGACGTCACCGTTGATGGCAACCACCCTCTGGCCGGTCAGCGCCTGAACTTCGAAGTGAAGATCGTTGATATCCGTGACGCCAGCCAGGAAGAAATCGCTCATGGTCACGTCCATGGCGAAGGTGGCCATCACCACTGATTTTCTGCGCTAAGCTTCGAGTACTGGAGAGGCGCCTGTGGGCGCCTTTTTAGTCCGCGGCTGTCCTTGGTGGCCTCGCCAAGTGGCTGTTTCGAGTAGAACACGAGAATCCTGGAGTTCGGCATGAGTGCTTTTCACGACCTTAAGTTGACAGCCCTGGATGGTCAGGAGCTACCGCTGGCGCCGTTCAAGGGCCAAGTGGTGCTGGTGGTCAACGTGGCCTCCAAGTGCGGCTTGACCCCCCAGTACGCAGCACTGGAAAACCTCTATCAGCAATACAAAGGCAAAGGTTTTACCGTGCTGGGCCTGCCGTGCAATCAGTTTGCCGGTCAGGAGCCGGGCTCTGAGAAAGAAATCCAGGAGTTCTGCAGCCTCAACTATGGCGTGACGTTTCCGTTGTCGAGCAAGCTCGAAGTCAACGGCCACGAGCGGCATCAGTTGTATCGCCTGCTGGCGGGTGAGGGCGCCGAGTTTCCCGGTGACATCACCTGGAATTTCGAGAAATTCCTGCTCGGCAAGGACGGCCGGGTGCTGGCGCGGTTTTCGCCGCGAACGGCGCCGGATGATCCGACCATCGTGCATGCGATAGAAAAAGCGCTGAGCTGAAAAGCATGATCAAAAGATCGCAGCCTTCGGCAGCTCCTACAGGGGGACCACAAACTCCGTGTAGGTGCTGCCGAAGGCTGCGATCTTTTGCTTTTCATTCTTTTAATCCTTAATCACCAAAATCAATAATGCTGTTCAAAGGCTCCGGCTCTCCATATTATCGCCGTCATAAAGCGATCGCCATGGAGCCTCCCGATGCCTGTTCAAGCCCTGTTCAAACCATTCCACCTCGGTGCCCTCGAACTGCCGACCCGCGTGGTCATGGCGCCAATGACCCGCTCGTTCTCGCCGGGCGGCGTGCCCAATTCCAAGGTCATCGAGTACTACCGTCGGCGCGCGGCGGCTGGCGTCGGTTTGATCATCACCGAAGGCACGACGGTGGGCCACATCGCTTCCAACGGCTATCCGAATGTTCCGCAATTCTTCGGTGACGCGCCGCTGGCCGGCTGGAAAAAAGTCGTCGACGCCGTACACGCCGAGGGCGGCAAGATCGTCCCGCAACTGTGGCATGTCGGCAGCGTACGCCGCCTCGGCACCGAGCCGGACGCCAGCGTGCCGGGCTACGGCCCGTCGGAAAAACTCAAGGACGGTCAGGTCGTGGTTCACGGCATGACCAAACAGGACATCCAGGACGTGATCGCTGCGTTTGCCCAGGCTGCCAAAGATGCGCAGAGCATCGGCATGGACGGCGTGGAAATCCACGGCGCCCACGGCTATCTGGTCGATCAGTTCTTCTGGGAAGGCAGCAACCAGCGCACCGACGAATACGGTGGCAGCCTGGCCAACCGCTCGCGCTTTGCCATCGAATTGATTCAATCCGTGCGCGCGGCCGTCGGTGAAGGCTTCCCGATCATCTTCCGCTTCTCGCAATGGAAACAGCAGGATTACACCGCGCGTCTGGTGCAGACCCCCGAAGCGCTTGGCGAGTTTCTCCAGCCGCTGTCTGACGCTGGCGTGGACATTTTCCACTGCTCGACCCGCCGCTTCTGGGAGCCGGAGTTCGACGGCTCGGATCTGAACCTGGCCGGCTGGACGCGCAAGTTGACCGGCAAGCCGACCATCACCGTCGGCAGCGTGGGGCTGGACGGCGAGTTCCTGCAGTTCATGGTCAACACCGACAAGGTCGCGCAACCGGCCAGTCTGGAAAACCTGCTGGAGCGTCTGAACAAAGAGGAGTTCGATCTGGTGGCGGTAGGCCGTGCGCTGCTGGTCGATCCGGACTGGGCGCAGAAAGTTCGTGAAGGGCGCGAGCAGGATATCCTGCCGTTCAGCCGGGAGGCGTTGATGACCTTGGTCTAAGCGGCGCCAGTTCGAACCATTCGCGAGCAGGCTCGCTCCCACCCTTGATCGCATTTCATATGACGGAATGCGGTGCCCATGTGGGAGCGAGCCTGCTCGCGAAAGCTGTTTTTATGTCGACGAAAATCTAAGGTTGTGTCTGCGCCCGAGGAATCGCTTGCTCCCCGATACAAGCCCCGCGCAAATACCCCTCGAACTGCTCGATAATCGCCGCCCACCCCTGGCGACTGCCATGCTGACGCGCATTCAACCTAACGCAGCGCAACCGCTCATCCTCCTCCAGCAACCACGCCGCCGCTTCGCAAAACGCCTGCTCATCGCCGGGCATGGCTGACACGCCGTTGTAGCCGTGGCGAATATGTTGCGCCGCCGCTGCCTGGTCGTACGCCACCACGCCGAGTCCCGAAGCCAAGGCTTCCAGCACAACGTTGCCGAAGGTTTCCGTCAGGCTGGGAAACACGAAAAGATCACCGCAAGCATAGTGCGCCGCCAGTGCTTCTCCACGCTGAGCACCGCAGAAAATCGCGTCCGGCATTTGTTTTTCCAGCAATGAACGCTGCGGGCCATCTCCGACCACGATCAGTTTCAAACGGCGCTGTGGATAGGTTCCTCGCAGGGTGTCAAAGCAACGCTTGAGCAGTCCCAGATTCTTCTCCGGGGCGAGCCGTCCTACGTGAATCACAGCGATATCCTGCTCGGACAGTCCCCATTGCTCACGCAACGCGTTCTGCCGTTTGCTCGGGTGGAACAGCTGGCTGTCCACTCCCCGCGACAACAACGCCAGGCGCTCGAAGTGCCGGCGCTCCAGCTCCAGGCGTTGGCTGACGCTTGGCACCAGGGTCATTGCCGAACGATTGTGAAACCAGCGGAGGTAGTGGGTGAGCAAACGTGTCAGCAGCTCCAGACCATACTGGCTGGTGTACTGCTGAAAGTTGGTGTGGAAGCCGCTGACGACCGCAATCCCCAGGCGCCGCGCGGCGCGCAATGCCGACAACCCGAGCGGGCCTTCGGTGGCTATATAGAGAACGTCCGGACGCTGGCGTTTCCAGCGGCGCAGCAATTTATGCATCGACGACTGGCCCCATTGCAGCCCCGGATAGCCCGGCAGCGGCCATCCGCGACACAGCAACAGCGCATCGTCTTGGCTGCGCTGCGGATCACCGGCCTGACGTGGGCGCACCAGCTCCACCCGATGCCCGCGCGCGCGCAAGCCCTCGCACAAGCGGCCAAGGGTATTGGCCACGCCGTTGATTTCCGGTGGGAAGGTTTCGCTGATGAGGGTGATGTGTAGAGCTGTCGTCATGACCTCAGTGTCGGCTGAGGCCATGTCGACGTTGTGACGTTCGGATGACGGATTTGTGACGCGATCAGTGTTGTATCACCAGATTCTCGGCACCACGCTCGCGCACCCAGAACAACGTCGCTCCCGCCACCGCTGCCGGCATCATCAGAATGTTGACCACCGGAATCAGCAACACCAGATAGACAATCCCGCCAAAACTCATGCTCTGCCAGCGCTTCTGCCGCAGCCAGGCGAGCATCTCGTTCCAGCCCAGTTTGTGGTTGTCCGCCGGGTAGTCGATGTACTGGATCGCCATCATCCACACACCAAACAACAACCACAGCGGCGCGGCGACGATGTTCACTACCGGGATAAACGAGAGGATGAACAAGCCGATGGCGCGCGGCAGGAAGTAGCCGAGCTTGCGCATTTCCCGGGCCAGAGTGCGGGGGATCATTGCGATCAGTTCGCCCCAGCTGAACGCCGGGAAATCATCGGTGCCGCGCACGACCACTTCGACTTTTTCCGCGAGAAAACCGTTGAACGGTGCGGCAATGATGTTGGCGAGCATGGTGAATGTGAAGAACACCATCAAGGCCACGAGGACCACGAACAGCGGCCACAGAATGTAGCTGAGGAAACTCAGCCATTCAGGCAACGACGGCATCAGCGTGTCGACCCACAGGCTGAACTGGTGGCCGGCCAGATAGATCAATCCGACGAACAGCACCAGGTTGATCGCCAGCGGCAGCAACACGAACAGGCGCAAGCCCGGGCTCAAGACCAGTTTGAGGCCTTCGCGCAGGTATTGCGGGCCGGACAGAACGGGGGCGGGCATAAGGTGCTCCGAAGCTAGGGAAAACGCGCCGACGTTACCGGCTTTGTCGCAGCGGCGAAAGCGTGGCAGAGCGATCGACATTCACTGTAACAAAGACGCTCATCTGGTCAGCGACTCGGCATAGAGACCACCTATGAGCTGGATTGTTAAACCGTATTTCCTTAATCTTGCCCCCCTCGATACGCTGCACCCAACTTTTTACAGGACTGTCGAGTTCAAGCCTTCCCCAAGGTGTCCACGGTCCTTTTTTATTCCGCCGGCAGTCCGGCGTCCGCGCCAGATCTTTCATGGCCGGCCAACAGGAGCAGATTCATGTCTGAAGTCCGTCATTCGCGAGTGATCATTCTCGGTTCCGGCCCTGCCGGTTACAGCGCTGCGGTCTACGCGGCCCGCGCCAACCTCAAGCCACTGCTGATCACCGGTATGCAGGCTGGCGGTCAACTGACCACCACCACCGAAGTCGACAACTGGCCGGGCGATGTTCACGGCCTGACCGGTCCGGTGCTGATGGAACGCATGCGCGAGCACGCCGAGCGTTTTGAAACCGAGATCGTGTTCGATCACATCAACGCCGTGGACTTTGCAGCCAAGCCGTACACCCTGACCGGCGACAGCGCCGTCTACACCTGCGACGCGCTGATCATTGCCACTGGCGCCAGCGCCCGCTACCTGGGCCTGCCGTCGGAAGAAGCGTTCATGGGCAAAGGCGTGTCGGCCTGCGCGACCTGCGACGGGTTCTTCTATCGCAACAAACCGGTCGCCGTGGTTGGCGGTGGCAATACTGCTGTGGAAGAAGCGCTGTATCTGGCCAACATCGCCAGCACCGTGACCCTGATCCACCGTCGCGAAACCTTCCGCGCCGAGAAGATCCTGATCGACAAGCTCAACGCCCGTGTGGCCGAAGGCAAGATCATCCTCAAGCTGAACGCCAACCTGGACGAAGTCCTCGGCGACAACATGGGCGTCACCGGTGCGCGTCTGCGTAACAACGATGGCAGCTTCGACGAGATCAAAGTCGACGGCGTGTTCATCGCCATCGGCCACACCCCGAACACCTCGCTGTTTGAAGGCCAGTTGACCCTCAAAGACGGTTACCTGGTGGTGCACGGTGGCCGTGAAGGCAACGCAACGGCCACCAGCGTCGAAGGCATCTTCGCTGCCGGTGACGTGGCTGACCACGTTTACCGTCAGGCGATCACCTCGGCCGGTGCCGGTTGCATGGCGGCGCTGGACACCGAGCGTTACCTGGACGGCCTGCAGAACGCCACGTTCTAAGACCGCAGGGCACAAAAAACCGGCCAGAGACGGCCGGTTTTTTTGTGCTCGCTATTCACCGCCACCACCAATCCAGTGTGGGAGCGAGCCTGCTCGCGAAAGCGGTCTATCAGTCGACATCAACGATGAATGTCAGTCCGTCTTCGCGAGCAGGCTCGCTCCCACAGGGGGTATGGGTGGCTGTTGGGATCAGCGGCGGCTCAGGGGTGGCGCGGTGAACTTTACCCCGGCCAGGCCGTGCTTGATGAGCGCGCGGATGTTGCCGTGATCGCTGCCCTCAGGCGTCGCCAGCACCGAACGGTAATGCTCGCCGAACGCCAGCAACGCTTCTTCATCGCTCAAGCCTTCCAGCAGGGCCAGACCCAGCGTCTTGCACGAACCTTCGTTTTGCCCGGCAGCGTTTTCCACGCCGCCATTGTTGAACGCTTGAGGCTGGTAGTCGTAACCGGCGGCAATGAATGCAAGGGTGTCGGCAAAAGCGTGTTCGCCGCTCTTGAGGCTGGCGCGCAGGGTGGTCAGATCAGTCATTGGGTTTTCCTTTGGCGAACGCCGCTTGCTGTTCGGCGCTGGCTTCTTGCTGGTATTGGGCCTTCCACTCGGCGTAGGGCATGCCGTACACCACTTCGCGGGCGTCATCGAGGCTGACCTCGATCTGACGTTGGTCGGCTTCAGCCTTGTACCACTTGGACAGGCAGTTGCGGCAGAACCCGGCGAGGTTCATCAGGTCGATGTTCTGCACGTCCTTGCGGCTGTCGAGGTGAGCGACCAGTCGGCGGAAGGCGGCGGCTTCGAGTTCCAGGCGTTGTTGATCAGTCATGGGAGTCTCTGCGAGACAGCTTCAAGCGGCAAGCTTCAAGCTGCAAGATGGGTGTCGGTGAACGAAGTTTACAGCTTGCGGCTTGAAGCTTGTAGCTAGCGGCTTGCCGCGAGCGTGATCGATACCGACTCGGCAAAGCGCAGCGCGTGGGGTTTGTCGACTTCGACTTCGGCGTACAGCACCGATGCATTGGTCATCACCAGATCGAGCAATTCTTGCGTCAGGCGTTCGAGCAGCGCGAAGCGGTTGCCTTCGACGTGAGCGATGATCGCTTTGGTGATGGTGCGGTAATTCAGCGCGTGGTCGATATCGTTGTCGCGCACCGCTTCTTGAGCTGCGTACAGGATGGTCAGATTGATCAGCACATCCTGTTTGTTGAGGATTTCGTCCTCGTTGATGCCGATAAAGGTGCGCAGGCGCAGATCCTTGACCCGGATGCGCGCCATTCCCGGTTGAAGTTGTGGCATTGATTAGCTCCGTCCAGACTATTGCAGGCGTTCTGGTGGATCTTACTCGACTCGCGGCCGAAGCGGGACGGCCTATTTGACGTGCCGGCCGCCGTTGACGGTGAGCGTCGTGCCGGTGACATAGGGATTGTCGAGCAGATAGCGCAGGCTCTGGTAGATCACTTCGCTGCCGGGCTCGATCCCCAATGCAGATTTGGCCAGTGCCTTGGCGCGGTAGGCGGCGTCGTCGTCGGGGTTGAACAGCACCAGTGCCGGAGCGATGCCGTTGACCTTGATGGCGGGCGCAAAGCGCGCGGCAAACGACAGGGTCAAGCTGTCGAGGCCGGCCTTGCTGGCGCAATAACCGATGTGTTTGCTGCTGCCCTTGCGGGTCACGTCGTCGCTGATGTGGATGATGTCGGCTGGCGTCGAGCGCTGCAGCAACTCGGCGCAGTGCAGGTTGATCAGATACGGCGCGAGCATGTGAATGTTGAGCATGCGACTGAAAGCTTCAGCTTCGCTGCCCTGGGTTTCCGCCAGCCATTCGGAGGCGTTGTGCACGATCGCGCGCAAACTGTCGGTGTGGGCTTTCAGCACTTCGATAAAGGCAAGAATCCCGGGCTCACCGGAAAAGTCCGCGTACAGGCCTGTCGCGCCCAGATCGTGCAATCGCTGCACGCCCGGGCGTTCGGTCCGGTACGTGAAGATGACCCGATGGCCATCCTCGAGCAGACGCTGCGCACAGTGCAGGCCGACACGCTGGCCGGCGCCGGTGATGAGGATCGGGGCTGCGGAATCTGGCATGGGCGGCTCGTATCGCGGTTGAAGCGAAAACTATAACAGGCTCGCCGCCCCTTGGAGATCAACGATTCTGCGTCGACGCCGTGGCCGGTAATAGCCTCGTCGGCGTGCTGTTCAACCAGTTTGCCAGCAGGCGCGTCGACAACGGGATGAAGAAATACACCATCAGCGGTGTCAGGCAAGCCGTGCCGATCAAGATGCGTGGCAACAGACTCAGCTCAGCCAGCAGCGGGCCGAGGACAAAATTGAATATCAGCGACACCGGGAAAAACGCCAGCCAGATCGCCACGGCCTGTTTCCAGCGCGGTGGGCGTTGCCCGGCAGCGCCGAACCAGCCTTCGATGCCGCTGACCCGATGCTCCTTGGGGTGTTCGAACAAGTCGCTGCCGCGGTTCAGCCAGGCTGTGCGCGACGCAGAATATTCCCACGCATGCAGCGTCTGCTCATCGACAAAACGGAAAATGATCTGGAATTCATTATCGCCGGGCGGTGGCGCAAGGACGCCGGAACCGAGGTAGCCGGGGAAGTCGGTAGCCAATTGTTCGCCTTCGCGCAGCCAGGCGATCAGATCGTGATAACGGCCATCGGCGACGCGACGCGCTACCATCAGCGTGACGGGGGAAGTAGACATTTTGTATCTCCGTATTTCGAGTGCGTTGCTCCGGGTAAGAGCTTCGCCTGACGCAGGCCGGGGTAGAGGCCTGCGCTTTATTACAAGCAAGGATTATTCCTGATTTTGTCGATTAAACCAGCCACTTTCGTCGCAGATCATTACTTGAACGCTTGCGCCCCATCATGTTTAGAATGGGATCCAATTCACCGACATGGAAGTTGACCGCCAGATGCCTGCAATCACGGACATTCGCCCGGCTTCGACAGTGCCCGTCACGCTCGAGCGTGAGGAGCTGTTTCCCATCCGCGAAGTGGCGCGCCTGACCGGCGTCAACCCGGTGACCCTGCGTGCCTGGGAGCGTCGCTATGGATTGATCCAGCCGACCCGCACCGAAAGCGGGCATCGCCTGTATTCAATGAACGATATCGAGCGCGTTCGCAGCATTGTCGACTGGATCGACCGCGGCGTGGCCGTGAGCAAGGTCGGCAAGATCCTGGCGAAGACAGAGCCCTTGAAGGTGCTGGCGAACTTCATCCCCGAAGACCATGTGCAGGCCGATTACAAGCAATGGCAGGAGCAGATTCAGCAGGCGGTGAGTGCGTTCGACGACCAGCAACTGGATCGCGTTTATGGACAGATCTTCTCGTCGTACACGCTGCCGGTGGTGTTTGAGGCCATCATCATGCCGTTGTGGCGGCAACTGCTGCAGCGGCAGGAGGCTTTCGGGCAAACCAGCGAATGGTTGTTTCTCGACGGTTTTCTCAGAGTGCGTGTGTTGCAGCGCATCGTCATGCTGCGTGGCGCGCAGCCGCGGCGAATAATCGTCAGTGCGCTCGCCGGGCAGTGTCGTGAGCTTGAGTTACTGGTGGCGGCGCTGTTTCTCAGCGGCAACGATTCCGGCGTACGGGTGCTGACCACCGGCCAACCCTTCGACGAGCTGACGCTGGTCTGCGAAAAGGTCAAACCTCAGGCACTTGTGCTGTTTTCCAATCATGCGCCCGGGCCAGAGCTGCCCCGGCGCCTGAATCGTCTGGCGCTGAGCCTGGATTGTCAGTTGATGCTGGCGGGCGATGCCTCCGAACTGGCCGAAGACAGCCTGGCCGGCTCGGCAGTGGCGTGCCTGGGGAACGAGGGCGGGACAATGCGGCAACGCATGAAGCAATTCATGGCAGGCAAGCTGGATACCTGAACCTCAGGCGTGCAGGGCGGGGTGGGTCAGCCGATGCTGTTGCAGAATGAACTGGCGCAGGCGCTCGGTTTCGTCGGCATCGGTCTGGCTCAGTTCGTAGGCGTAGAAACCTTGCTCGGTTTCACGCTCGAAATGGCCGCGTAACGAGATACGCTCATAACCGGAAGGGCTGAACCACAGGGCGAAGTTCTTCGGTGGTTTGGTCTTGTTGCGCACTTCCAGCAATACGCCTTTGTGCGAGACTTCGTGCACCCACAGCATGCCAGGCTGGCCCTTGGCATTTTCCAGCGCCACCGGCTCTTCAAGTACCAGGCGCCACGGGCGCACCATCGGCCCGTCTTCATAAATGCTCGGCACACCGAGACGCAGATGCAGTGCGTGAAACTCGTCTTCCACCAGATGCAGCGGAAAAGTCATCTGCTGATTTTCGAAGTTCGCCTGGATCGTCACTTGCTCATGAGCGGCAAGACGGGTCAGCAGATCACGGATCTGCGAACCGCCATTAACCAGCAGACTCGACGTCGCATCCCGCACATTCAGTTGCGGGTTGTGCTGCATGGTCTGGATGAAATCCAGCTCGTCCTGGGTGAGGAGGGCGTCGCGCTGCATGGTTAACTCGAAGTGAATAGTTACAAAGTCATTGGTGATTGTAGTTAATGACCGTCAGTTCGCGGTTTTGTTTGCGCCGTTCGTCGCTTTGACTGTCGCGAGCTCGCTTTGCAGTGCCGCCACTTGTGCTTCCAGCTGCGCGACCCGTTGCAGCGCCTTGACCTGAACGGTCACATCCTTTTGCACGCCGATGAAATACGTCTGCCCGTCATCGGCATTCTTCACCGTCGACAGCGACAGCTCGTTCCAGAATGGCGTGCCGTCCTTGCGATAGTTACGCAGGATTTCCCGGCACGAACCGCCCTCTCGCAATGTCTCGCGAATCAGCTGCAGACTCGGTTGGTCACGGTCTCCAGCCTGCAGGAAACGACAGTCCTGATAAAGAATCTCCTCACTGGTATAACCGGTCATGCGCTCGAAGGCAGGGTTGACGTAGATGAGAATGTTGTCCTGCTCACCCTCCTTTTCCGCCACCACGATCCCATCGTTCGAGGCATTGATCACCATTTGCAGCAGACTGGCGTTGATCATCCGAGAATCCCTTCCGTTGTGTCAGTGGCAGGCATTCTAGAAGAAAGGCGCGGACTGTCTATAGGCCATCAGCGTGGAGTGTGAGCTGATCGCAACTGCCGCGCGAGGGCTGTTACTATCGCGGCTCTTTTTTTCAGTTTCAGGATCAGATTGATGAAAGTCGCCATCCTCTCCGGTTCGGTCTACGGCACCGCCGAAGAAGTCGCCCGCCACGCCCAGAATCTGCTGAAAGCCGCCGGCTTTGAAACCTTTTACAACTCGCGCGCCTCGCTGGCTGATATTCAGGCGTTCGGCCCTCAGGCCCTTCTCGCTGTGACTTCGACCACGGGCATGGGCGAGCTGCCGGACAACCTGCAACCGTTGTATTCGTCCCTGCGCGATCAGTTGCCTGCTACGTTACGCGGGCTGCCAGGCGCAGTGATCGCCCTGGGTGATGCCAGCTACGGCGACACCTTTTGCGGCGGTGGCGAGCAAATGCGTGAATTGTTTGCCGAACTGGGTGTGAACGAGGTGCAGGAAATGCTGCGCATCGACGCCAGCGAAAGCGTCACGCCGGAAACCGATGCCGAGCCCTGGCTGGCGCAGTTGATGGACGCGCTCAAGGGCTGATTGCCAGACATCCTCGCTGCACCTTGCAAGCGTGGTTGCACTGGAACGGCTACAGGCCGTTTGCCCGGCTGACTCGTTCAGTCATCAAGCTGGCTGCCAATGCAACTACGCGATGCCCCGCGCCTGACTAGACTGCTGACACGAGCAGAACAAGAAGAACGCAGAGGTGCATACAGTGAGCGTAGCCCCCGTCCAATCGTCGCCGAGTGTCAAAGACCAGGTCGGCGCTGCCGAGTGGCAGACCCGTGTCGACCTTGCCGCCTGTTATCGTCTGGTCGCGCTGCACGGCTGGGACGATCTGATCTTTACGCATATCTCCGCCAAGGTGCCCGGCACCGAAGACTTCCTGATCAATCCGTTTGGCCTGATGTTTCACGAGATCACCGCCTCGAGCCTGGTGAAAGTCGATCAGGCCGGCAACAAACTGATGGACAGTCCGTACGAGATCAACCCCGCCGGCTACACCATCCACAGCGCCGTCCACGAAGTGCGCCATGATGTGGTTTGTGTGCTGCATACCCACACTGCGTCGGGTGTTGCGGTGTCGGCGCAAAAGCGGGGGATGTTGCCGATCAGTCAGCAGTCGCTGTTCGTGTTGTCGAGCCTGGCTTATCACGCCTACGAGGGCGTGGCGCTCAATCACGAAGAGAAAGCACGCTTGCAGGCCGATCTGGCTGACAACAATTTCCTGATGCTGCACAACCACGGTCTGCTGACCTGCGGCAGCACCATTGCTGATACCTTTCTGATGATGTTCACGTTCCAGCGTGCCTGCGACATTCAGGTCATGGCGCAAACGGGCGGCGCGGAACTGATCGCCATCGAACCGCAGATTCTCGCTGGCGCCAAGGCGATGATTGCCGGCGTCACCAAGAGCGCGCAAGGCATGGGCGGCGCGCTGGCCTGGCCGGCGCTACTGCGCAAACTCGATCTACAAGACCCGGGGTATAAATTCTAATGCCGCTCGCCGAGATTCCTCTGTGTGTCTGGCGCAAGCGCAGCCGGACCTTCGTTTTTCGTGGCCAGTCGATCCGCTACTGGATGGTCGGGCAGGGTGAACCGCTGCTGTTGATTCACGGTTTCCCCACTGCCAGTTGGGATTGGCATTACCTCTGGCAGCCACTGGCGCAGCGTTATCAGGTGATCGCCTGCGACATGCTCGGCTTCGGCGACTCGGCGAAACCGCGCAATCACACTTACAGCCTGCTGGAACAGGCCGATCTGCAACAGGCGTTGCTCGCCCATCTGCTGGTCGAACAGCCGGTGCATATTCTCGCTCACGACTATGGCGACAGCGTTGCTCAGGAATTGCTCGCGCGGCATTACGAGAAACGCATCGAAGTGGCCAGTTGCGTGTTCCTCAATGGCGGTCTGTTTCCGGAAACCCACCGGCCGTTACTGATGCAGAAACTGCTGCTCAGCCCGATTGGCTGGCTGCTCGGTCGCACATTCAGTCGTGAGGCGCTGGTCAAAGGTTTCCGGCAGATCTTCGGCCCGCAGACGCAGCCGAGCGAAAGCGAACTGGATGATTACTGGAGTCTGGTCGACAGCAACCATGGCCCGCGCATCCTGCACAAATTGATTACTTACATCCCCGAGCGCCGGGTTCAACGTGAGCGCTGGGTGACGGCCATGCAGCGTGGTGACATCCCCTTGCGGGTGATCGACGGCGCGGTCGATCCAATTTCCGGTGTGCACATGGTTGAGCGTTATCGCGAGTTGATTGCTGATGCGGACACCGTGCTGTTGCCGGGCATCGGTCACTATCCGCAAACCGAGGCGCCGGTGCAGGTACTCAAGCACTATCTGGCGTTTCGTGATCGTCTGGTATTGCCTCCGCGCAAAGTGGCGTACTCCTGACAGATCAAAAGATCGCAGCCTGCGGCAGCTCCTGCATTGGATTTGTGTAGGAGCTGCCGCAGGCTGCGATCTTTTGATCTTTTGACGCCTTCATCATCGCGCAACCTTATCGCGCACCATTCAGCCTCAGCCGTGTTCGTTGTGACTCAAAGCCCTGTGCCTGACACTCAGGATCAATACTGGCCTGCTGGAGTTGCTGCGATGAATGAGCCTGTGCGCTTCGAAGATAAAGTCGTGATAGTCACTGGCGCCGGTGGCGGCCTCGGTCGTGCGCATGCGCTGCTGTTCGCCAGACAGGGCGCCAGGGTGCTGGTCAACGACCTCGGCGGCTCGACACAGGGCGAGGGCGCCAACGCCTCGGCTGCCGACCGCGTGGTGGCGGAAATCCGCGAGGCTGGCGGTATTGCCGAAGCCAACCATGACTCGGTCACCGACGGCGACAAATTGGTGCAGAACGCCCTCGATGCCTTCGGGCGCGTTGATGTGGTGGTCAACAACGCCGGGATCCTGCGCGACAAATCGTTTCACAAGATGGACGACGCCGACTGGGATCTGGTCTATCGCGTCCATGTCGAGGGCGCCTATAAAGTGACCCGCGCCGCATGGCCGCATCTGCGCGAGCAAAACTACGGCCGGGTGATTTTCACTGCGTCGACGTCCGGCATTTACGGCAACTTCGGTCAGTCCAACTACGGCATGGCCAAACTCGGCCTTTACGGTCTGACCCGAACATTGGCGATCGAGGGCCGCAAGAACAACATTCTGGTCAACGCCATCGCCCCAACTGGCGGCACGCGCATGACAGAAGGTCTGATCCCGCCGCAGGTATTCGAGCAACTGAAACCGGAACTGGTCAGCCCGCTGGTGGTGTATCTGGCCAGCGAGCAATGCCAGGAAACGTCCGGGCTGTTCGAAGTCGGCGGCGGATGGATGGGCAAGGTGCGTTGGGAACGCAGCCTCGGTGCCGGTTTTGATCCGCGCGTAGGCTTCTCGCCGGAAGATGTCGCGGCGCACTGGCAGCAGATTTGTGACTTCGAAGGGGCGGCGCACCCGAAGGACAATATTGAAGCGCTAAAGGAAATGATGGCGAATTTGCAGAAGTATTCGCTTTAAGTGATTAGGCCACCAAGCTTGGGCTTGGTGGCCTGCATTGCTACTTAAGAATATGTGTTGTCAGTCATAAACCTGGGCGCTCGCCAATTAGGCCCTTTGACGGCAACTGGTCCGCTACCATTGGCCAAAACGCCTTGTTCGAAGAGTCGTGCATAGGTTTCAAGCAATTCGCCGCTTGCAATAACTTCGTACCTGTAGCGCCCGAACATTCTGTCTAGGGAAGGTATGGCGGAACCGAGTGCGAACACGGTTAGTACATCTTCTACAGATTCATTTTTTACTATTCGCTCGACGATGCTCATTGCTTACCTCCTTTCAACAGATTCTTGTAAAACAGATCATCTTGCTTGTCTGCAGGGGCAATGGCGTCTTTGGTGTAGAGCAAAGACTCATCGTCGCGAAGCTTGAAATCTTCTAGTGTGGCCGTATGGGCATTGTTCCAAAGAGGCGACTCTTTGTCTGGCTTGAAATCGTCACCAAGTCCCAGCGCGCGAAACCTCTCGAGCTCGCGTAACTCATGAGTGTAATAGCGTAAATCCGTATCGGTGAGCATCCAGTGCCCGCTGAGAATTTTTTCCAGACGTTGAATCATGATTTCGTTGGCATCTGATTGGTCAAGCCTCGCGATATGTAGTCTCACCGCATCAATTCCGGCTTGAGTAATAACCGCCGCTCGCCAATCCAGATCAAGTATTGGTCCACCAGACTGCTCTGGGTTGTAAAGCCGACCGCTGTATTCCCCTTTGACATAACCTCCCGCATACGGACTGCTGAACACCACATAAAGCGGCGCAATCCCTGAGTCATCGGGGAACACGATGATGAATCGCTCCCAGCCTTCGACCAGAATCGGATTCAGGTCCAGCCGTCCTTCGATCAGAACAATTGGAGCGCCCGTATAAGCAGGGGGGTCGCTATCAATTATGGGAGATTCAGTCGAACTGCCATCCGGCGAGATAGCGGGTGTCCAGGTAAGAAAGTCCGTCGGCGAATCTGGCAGTGCCACTTCGTAAACATCATTCAGCAAGTCATAGGCGGCATTGAGAACCAAGACACTCGAGCGGATATGGAAGTCATCGCTTGTGGCGACGAAGACTTCCGCACCAATACCGAGTCGCCTTACGCCCAAGCCCACGGGCATTTCCAGCGTGCCTTGCCGATCGGCTATTTCACGCAGTGTCTGTGCAGACTCCGACGACAACTCGGCAAGCGGCACGCTCATGGCAAAGCGCTCGCCGTTGCCCAAGCGTGAAGGCATCAGCAGCGCCGCGAAACCTACCAGTAACGGACCGCTGATCAGCGCAGCGGCTGCCGCTTTCACTGTCAGTAATCCCGCCCTCAGCGAATTGAGAATTGCCGATGCTGCTGAGGAAGGAAGAGCAATGGCTTTCGAGGAGAAGGAGAGGTGCGGGCTGGTGGAAGCCACAACGCCTGAGGCAGGGTAAACCTGTTGAATTTCTGGCGGTTGACGTTGCTGCTTTTGGGCTTCCACCTCTTGTTCGGAAACCGCTTGAAGCTCATGCAGATGTCGTTGGTTTTCGTGTTGTTGCTGGATTTTAAGCGTCGCCAGTTGCGCTTGTCTTTTGGCAACGTTAGTTGCGGTCTCGATCACCTTGCGGCGAATTTCCAGGCTTTGCTCCTCTGCTAGGACCTGACTTTGAATAGCCTCGATACGCTGTTCCATTTCAGCGTTAAGACGAGCCTGTTCCGCAGCGAACGCCTGTGCAGCCGCTTCCATGTTGAATTGCGCTTCTGCCAATGCTGCTTTCAATGTCGCGACGCGTTTTTTTTCCTGAGATTCAGCTTCAGCGTTGATGCGAGCCACTTCGCTAGCCAGGCGCGCCAGATGGGCGTCCTGACGCTGTTTCTCAGCTCGCGCGGCGATTCGTGCCTGTTCCCGTGCGCGGACCTGTTCCTGTTCAAGACGAGCGGCCTTGGCAATGTCACTCTTTCGTTGTTGCTCGGCTGCGATGCGGGCACGTTCTTTAGCCAAGCGCTGAGTCTCTGCCAGAGCCGCAAGTCTTGCTTGCTCCACACGCGCTGCTTCGGCGAGTTCTCTTTGACGTTGCTGTTCGGCCGCGATTCGCGCACGTTCTGCTGCCAATCGCTGAGCTTCTGCCGCCGCTTGTGCTTGCGCCTGATCATTTGCCTGAACGGTGGCCAGCCAGTTCTGTACGTTGACCTGTTGCTGGTTGAGCATCTGAATTGATTGCGCCAGCAATTTCGCTTCGTGTGCGGCTCTGTACGAGGCAGCCCAGGTCTGCATCGCAATCCCCCGCGCATTAACGGTTCTATCGATGCTCTGGGCTTTTCGAAAGTAGGCATGGAAGTCTTTATTAAGTGGGTCATCTCCAAAGAACTGATTGGCCTGTGCTGTTTTTTGATGAAATTCAGCGGTTTTTCTTTGAATCAGGGTATGCCGTACACCCAGCTCACGAATGATTGCTTGCGCGGGAGGAAGTGGGTGGGTTGCGCCTTCCAGCCGCGTTGCGGCCAGATCCTGCTCGATTGATTGGGACAGTTGCTCTGCTCGGGTTTGAAACTCACGAGCAGTTCTCAGGCTGTGGGCAGTAAATTCCCGAGAGTTGACTTGAACATTGTTGGGAATACCAAATGTGCCGCTTTGGGAGAGGTTCGGAGATGTCCCTCGAATCAAAGGTGTGTTTGGGGGGGCGGTTGCTGTCGTATGAACAGCTTCGGTTAACACAAAGGGTGGAGGCTTTTGCATATTCATGTCCTTTTGAATGTGCGTGATAAATCGCTGGCAAGTCAGCACGGCCGGTTGGTGACGTCCGTGTCACCAGCGAAGGGTTGAGGTGTTTCAAGTTACAACAGACTTGCGGTTGAAGAGTCTGAGAAGCCCGTCAGTAACAGGGCGTTGTTTTGAGAGGTTTTTCGCGGATTAAGAACCGCGGGCGTGAAAATCTTCTGAGCAATCGGAAGTATCCGACGTTGTTCTCGGAAGTTTCAGCAGGACGAAGGTCTGGGCTTTTCAACAGTCATAAAAAAGGCCGCTGCAAACGCAGCGGCCAAGGTAAGACGTTGGATCAAGGAGCTACAAATCAACGTCAGTGAACAGCGGGGCGATAGATCGAAAAATCGATTTATCCGAAATCGGTAGCCAATCGCTTGCGCTATCTGCGCAGCGGGCTTCGCGCTTTCCGGCGTGTTCCGGGAAAGCGCGCTCAGGATAAGGGCTTGAGTCTGTAGGAAAAATACCAATTCCAGACATGCACTGTTACGGGGCGCGCAACAGTTGCGTGCCCATGCATGGCGCTGATGATGGGCCATCCAGCCAGTCCATGAACCGTTCCAAGCCCCGCCCTGCAAGGACATTCATCCTTTCGAGCGATAACGCAAATACCTCCTTGGTGCGCTTATCGACCGCTTCCCCCGGCAGTAGGGTGGGGCCTTCTGTCACTCACCGGGGAAGACGCATGACAAAAACAACAATGCGCGCCATCTTCACACCGCAGGCGCTGGCCGCTGCGGTGGCTTTGGGTTGCTGTGCCCAGGCGCAAGCGGTTGCCTTCAACATCGGCGAAATCGAAGGCACCTTCGACTCGTCACTCTCGATCGGCGCGAGCTGGGGCCTGCGCGATGCCGACAGCTCGCTGGTCAGCACGGTCAATGGCGGCAGCGGACAATCCTCCACCGGTGATGATGGGCGTCTGAATTTCAAGAAGGGCGAAACCTTCTCGAAAATCTTCAAGGGCATCCACGACCTCGAACTGAAGTACGGCGACACTGGCGTGTTCGTTCGTGGCAAATACTGGTACGACTTCGAACTCAAGGACGAAGACCGCGAGTTCAAGCAGATCAGCGACAGCGGCCGCAAGGAAGGCGCCAAGGCTTCCGGCGCGCAGATTCTCGATGCCTTCGTCTATCACAACTACGCCATCGCCGATCTGCCGGGCACCGTGCGAGCCGGCAAGCAGGTGGTGAGCTGGGGCGAAAGCACGTTCATTGGCAACTCGATCAACAGCATCAACCCGATCGACGTCTCGGCATTCCGGCGGCCCGGTGCCGAGATCAAGGAAGGCCTGATCCCGGTGAACATGCTGTTCGGCTCGCAGAGCCTGACCGACAAACTCTCGGTCGAAGGCTTCTATCAACTGGAATGGGACCAGACCGTTCTCGACAACTGCGGCACGTTCTTCGGTGTCGACGTAGCCGCGGACGGTTGCAACAACGGCTACACCGTCGGCAGTCCGGCGGTGGCGCCACTGGTGCCGCTGACCACCGCGTTCGGCCAAGGCATTCAGGTCACCCGCGAAGGCGTGGTGATCCCCCGTGGCGGCGACCGCGATGCGCGCGATTCGGGGCAGTGGGGCACGGCGCTGCGCTGGCTCGGCGAAGACACCGAATACGGCCTCTACTTCATGAACTACCACAGCCGTACGCCGACGGTCGGCACCACCACGGCGGGCCTGTCGACACTGGCGGCGTTGCCTGGTCTGGTCGGCATTGCCAACGGCCTGGCGCCTGGCAGCGGCGCGGGGCTGGCGCAAAGCGTGATGCTCGGGCGCGGTCAGTACTACCTCGAATACCCGGAAGACATTCGCCTGTACGGCGCGAGCTTCTCGACCACTCTGCCGACCGGTACCGCGTGGACCGGCGAGATCAGCTACCGGCCGAACGCGCCGGTGCAGGTCAACACCAACGACCTGACCCTGGCGCTGGTCAACCCGATTGCCGGCGGCACGGCATCGCCAGTCGCCACTTCGCCGGGCGCGGACAACAAAGGCTACCGGCGCAAGGAAGTCACGCAGATCCAGAGCACCCTCACACACTTCTTCGATCAGGTGCTGGGCGCTGAACGCCTGACCGTAGTCGGCGAAGCGGCGGTGGTGCATGTCGGTGGCCTGGAGTCGCGCAGTGAGCTGCGTTATGGCCGTGATTCGGTCTACGGCCAGTACGGTTTTGGCGGCGACACCGACGGTTTCGTCACCTCGACCTCGTGGGGCTATCGCGCCCGGGCGATTCTCGATTACGCCAACGTCATCGGCGGGATCAACCTCAAGCCCAACCTGTCGTGGTCGCACGACGTCGCCGGTTACGGCCCCAACGGTCTGTTCAACGAAGGTGCGAAAGCCGTGAGCTTCGGCGTCGATGCCGACTACCGCAACACCTACACCGCGAGCCTCAGTTACACCGACTTTTTCGGTGGCGACTACAACGTCCTCGAAGACCGTGACTTCGTGGCCCTGAGCTTCGGCGTGAACTTCTGATCTGCCCGAGAAGGATGACTGCAATGCGCAAAACGATTCTGCAATGTGGCGTGCTGGCCTTGAGTCTGCTGGCGGCCAATGTGATGGCGGCGGTTTCGCCGGATGAAGCGAACAAACTCGGCACCAGCCTGACTCCGCTCGGCGCCGAGAAGGCCGGCAATGCCGACGGTTCGATTCCGGCGTGGACCGGCGGCATCGCGAAAAACGCCGGCGCGGTGGACAGCAAGGGTTTCCTTGCCGACCCCTTCGCCAACGAAAAACCGCTGTTCACCATCACTGCGGCGAACGTCGAGCAGTACAAGAGCAAGCTCTCCGATGGCCAGATAGCGATGTTCAAACGCTACCCGGAAACCTACAAGATCCCGGTTTATCCGACCCACCGCACCGTGGGCGCACCGGCGGAAATCTACGAGTCGGCCAAGCGCAGCGCCCTGAATGTGAATGCGATCAACGACGGTAACGGCCTGGCCAATTTCACCGGCAATCGCTATTACGCCTTCCCGATTCCGAAGAACGGCGTCGAGGTGCTGTGGAACCACATCACCCGTTATCACGGCGGCAATTTGCGGCGGATCATCACCCAGGTCACGCCGCAGACCAATGGCAGCTACACGCCGATCCGCTTCGAAGAAGAGATCGCCGTGCCGCAACTGATGAAGGACATCGACCCGGACAAAGCGGCCAACGTGCTGACCTTCTTCAAGCAATCGGTGACCGCCCCGGCGCGGCTGGCCGGTAACGTGCTGCTGGTCCATGAAACCCTCGATCAGGTGAAGGAACCGCGTCTGGCGTGGATCTATAACGCCGGTCAGCGCCGCGTCCGGCGCGCGCCGCAAGTGGCGTATGACGGCCCGGGCACAGCGGCAGATGGTCTGCGCACTTCCGACAACTTCGACATGTTTTCCGGCGCGCCGGATCGCTACGACTGGAAACTGGTCGGCAAGAAGGAAATGTACATTCCCTACAACAGCTACAAGCTCGACTCGCCGAAGCTCAAGTACGACGACATCGTCAAGGCCGGGCACATCAATCAGGACCTGACCCGCTACGAACTGCACCGCGTCTGGGAGGTGATCGGCACGGTGAAGCCGAACGAGCGGCACATCTACGCCAAGCGCCACATGTACATCGACGAGGACAGCTGGCAAGTGGCACTGGCCGATCACTACGACGGTCGCGGGCAACTGTGGCGCGTTGCCGAAGGTCACGCGCAGTACTACTACGATCACCAGGCCCAGGCCTACACACTCGAAGCGCTCTACGACATCATCGCCGGCCGCTACATTGCCTTGGGCATGAAGAACGAAGAGAAACACAGCTTCGAATTCGGCTTCGAAGCCAAGGCCGCCGACTACACGCCATCGGCCCTGCGCGCCGAGGGCGTGCGCTAACGGTTCTGCCACACCGCTGGACAGAAGGCGACCGCACGGTCGCCTTTTTTATGGTCGTCAATCAGCGTGCTGAATACTCGTCAACAAGCTCGCGGGAGAGGGCTAGGGTGAGCGCATAACGATAAGAAGGCTCAGCCGATGACCGCCATGACAGCATGCCTGGATCGACCCGGATTTCAGCCCAGGCTTTCTTCACATCATCAGCCTCGCACTCGCTTGAGCGAACCGTTGCTGGCCGCGGACGCGCGGGTCAGGCTGTTGTGTGCGCCTGCGGGCAGTGGCAAAACCGCACTGCTCACTGAATGTCTGCTGCAAGTGCGTGGGGAGTGCGAGGCGATCTGGCTGCCGCTGGCGGGAGTTGCGCTCAGCCCCGAGGCATTCTGCCTGCGACTGACTCGGGCGCTCGGGCTGGCCGAAGGCCTGGACGTTACACAACTGATGGCGGAGCTGGCACATTGGTCCAGGCCGACCTCGCTGTTTATCGACGACTACAGCCGTCTGCCGGATCCGGCGCTGGATGCTTTACTGGATCGATTGCTGACGGTCAGCAGCCCGGCGCTCACCTGGTGGATCAGCACTCGCCGCCGGCCGCAGTGCAACTGGCCGCGGCTGTTGCTCGATGACGAACTCTTCGAGTCCGAGCCCGCCAGTCTGGCGCTGACTCACGATGAGGTGGTATCGGTGTTGGGCCATTTGCCGCCAGATCAGGCGCACCGTGTCGCTACTCGAATCATTCAGCGTACCGGTGGTTGGTGCGCGGGGGCGCGCATGGCGCTCCTGCAGAAATGCGACTGGTCGCAAAACCTGCAGCCGCAGCAGCGTGTCGACACGCTGCTCGATTACCTGCAGCACGAACTCTTCAGCCACCTGACCCCGGAACAGGACGAGGCGTGGCGTGTTCTGGCTCATCTGCCACGGTTCAACGCGCCGTTATGCGAGCATTTGTTCGGCCCCGGCGAAGGCGCGCAACTGCTGCATGATCTGCAAGTGTTGGGCTGCTTTATCGAACCATGGCAGCAATCCGCCGACTGGCTTCAGGTCTTCCTCCCGCTGTCGCGCATCATGCAGGAATCGCATTGGCCGTGTGCGCGTTCCTGGCACCGGCGCGCCTGTCAGTGGTTCACCGCGACGCTGGATTGGCGAGCTGCGTTCGAGCAAGCGTTGCTGGCCGAGGAATACGAAACCGCCATAAGTCTGCTGCAGCATTTGAGTTTCGAGGATTTGTTCGAAGACCAGATCGTGGTCCTTCTTTTGCGCCTGCATGAGCGTCAAAGCCAGGAGCTGACCCTGATGACCCCGCAGTTGATCGGGCTGGTCACCGGGGCTTTGCTGTTCGCCGGCCGCTTCGAACAGGCCGGGCAATGCCTCGGCCATCTCGCCCGCTTCATGCCGCAGCCGACCGCACACCTTGAGCAGCAATTGCTGGCCCGTTGGCTGGCGCAACACGGCTGGCTGTGCCACCTGCAAGGGCAGATGGAGCCTGCGCGCGCGTGCTTTCAGGAGGCGTTGTCAGCGCTGGCTGACGACGCCTGGCAGGCGCGCTTGTTGTGCCTGTCGGGACTGACCCAGCAGGCGTTACTGTGCGGTGAGCTCGATCAGGCCCATGCCCTCAACCGCGAAGCGCTGTGCCTGGCGCGTGCGCACGGCTCCTTGCTGTTCGAGGGGTTGCTCGAGCTTGACCATGCGCAATGGCTGGAGCAGCGAGGAGCGCCTGTGCGCGCCGAAAGTCTGCTGGTGGACATCGAGCACCTGCTGCGCCAGCGCGCCATGGTACCCACGCCGCTGCTGGGCCGGATTGCGCTGCGACGCGGACGGCTGGCGCTGTGCATGGGACTTGAAGCGCAGGCTGCGGATCTGTTCAGCCGGGGTCTTGAGGATTGCCTGCGCAGCCAGGACAAGCGGGTCTTGTATGGCTACGTGGGGCAGGCGCAACTGGCCGGCAATCGCGGTGATTATGCCTGCGCGTTCGAGCGTCTGCGCGAGGCCGAAAGGGTGATGCAGCAGCGACAGATTCCCGATACCGTCTATCGCGGTGTCGTGCTGCAGGTCAGCAGTCAGTTCTGGTTACAGCAGGGCCGGCCGCAACGGGTGCAGGAGGCGTTGAGCCGGCTGTTACGGCATTACCGTGGACCCTCCGGACTACAGGCGCCGCCCGCGACGTTCGAGCTGATCATCCGCATTGAATACCTGCTGGCCTGCGCGCAGGCGCAATTGAACCCGGGCGAAAACCGTCTGCCAACCATTGAGCGATGGTTGGATCACGCCCAGGCCAGAGGCATGTTGACGGCGCAAACCGAGTTGCTGCTGGCCTTCGCCCAGTTGGCGGAATCCAACGGTGACACGCTGGCGGCGCAGCAGGCTTTGCAGCGAGCCGCAACGCTGGTGGAACGTTGCCGGTTGCAGCAAGCCATGCGGGAGTGGGAATTACGCCGAGGCGGCGTTGGCACGGTGTCTGGCAAACAGGTTCCTGTCTGGCCGGGCGATAACGGGGATCTTGCCCCGGGCCTCAGCCGACGCGAGCGCGAAGTGCTGATGTTGATTGCTCAAGGTGCATCGAATCAGCAAGTTGCCGAACAACTTTTTATTTCGTTGCATACAGTAAAGACCCATGCGCGGCGAATAAACGGAAAGTTGGGTGTGGAACGCCGAACTCAGGCGGTGGCGAAAGCGAAGTTGATGGGGATACTGGTCTGATCAGTGAAGTTTTGTAGTGCAAAAAGGTTCTGTCTGTTTGTTGGCATGTTTTGTAAATTGTTCGCCCTTCATGTTGGTTGGAAAAGAAACTACCTTGCAACTATCTACAGCGGCTGCATTCGCAGTTCTGGATAGTATAAGTAAGGAAAAGTTATGGTTAAGTTGTTCAAAAGTCTGATGCGTGGCTCTTTGGGGGAGCAAGTTTCCTGGGCTGAGGAATGGGAGAAGGCCAGTCGGGCAAAAGCAGATCTGCTCAAGATCATCGACGCCATGCCGAGCGTGCTGGGCATTCTTCGCAACATGCTTGAAAATGAATTGAAGCGTTTGGGCAAAACGGTTGATATCGACAAGGTCTACATAAATACCGACCCTGCTTTCCCCGCTGACCAAAAGCGCCCTTCGGGGACTCTTTGGGATGTTACTGTTCATTGTTTGAATAATGATGTCAGTCCCGCCTACATACTCGGCGGCGATGGTGTTTTCTTTCTGCCAAACACATTCAGTGAACAATTCAAAGTCAATGTCCTCAATACTCTTATTGTCGAAGATCTGATCGCTGCCGTAGCAGGCGGATTTGAAAAAACGTTGCGAGCCGAGATCGCAAAGTTCTGGGCGGCGCCAGCCAGATCCATGCGCCCGGACTCTGCACCGTTGTCCAATAAGCAGGCTTTCATCGAAGCGTACGCCGTGGTCACGAGTGCGGAGCTGTCGCTCTCGGTCATGGCCAACAATTTCGATGCCCGGTTGGGTGAGCGGTTCGCCCATCTGCTCGACGCAGACGCCGGTCGCGCAGCGTTTGAAGTCAAGTTGCAACCGGCGCAGGATTATTTGCTTTCGCTCCAGCCGTGTTTCGTCCTGGACAACGCCGAGCGTTTGGATGCAGAAATGCAGCTGGGTAACGAATCGACTTCCTACCTTATGCACACGCCGGAAAACGGCTTCGAGTTCTTTGACAAAAATACCGAGCTGCACAGCAAACTCCAGCAGCGGCTGTCTTTGCGCAGCGAGCAGATCCGATACCTGAAAGCGACACAGAGTCCTCACACCTTCTGCGCAGAGGCTCACCTGAAGGGTCAGCTGGAAAGCGTGTCCTCGTTGCTCAGCGGCCGGGACCAACTGGAGAGTCCACTTACCTCCGTGCTGCAGGAAAACCAGGGCCTGCATGTGCTGCGCTACGGTATCGACACCCGTTTCTATCTGCTTTGGGCGGCATTGAAACGTACCGATTGGCCGCTTTGGCTTCATGCCGCAGGTAGCGATGTTCAACAGCGCTACACCGAACTTGAAGAATCCAGGGATGAATACCAGGCAGCCTATTCGAGCGCGTTCGATGCGTGCTTTTCGTTCAAGGATTATGTGGCGCGGACATTCGCTGAATGGGCAGACAGAGTGCTCGGGGAACACCTGGACCCAGAGACGATAAGTGTCCATAGCTCGTACAGGCTGCAAATTGCCGGGCGTACCATCGAGCAGGAAGACACCCGGACGTTGACCGAATTTATCGTTTTCGGACTGCACGACACGGGTTATCAAGCGACCCTGACTATCACCGGCGCGCCCGACGGAAGTCGGCTGACGGCCGCAGCGCTTGAGCAGTGGCTGGCAAATCGCAACCTGCGGCTGGAATATACCGGCAGCCTGGCGTTCTCGCCGTCGGTTGATTACCAGGAGGCTTATCGCAACTATCTCTTCAGCCAGATGGAGTTTGCAGTTTTCGTTGCTCGCTACTCCGGGAAGCTGGATTCCACCGATGCGAACATCATCGCTCGCGCCATGGCCAATGACCCCGCGGTGACTATTCAGGGCGTGCGAATCAATTTACAGGTACCAGCGTTGAAAGACGTCCTGATGATTTCGGCCAGAGAATATGTACCTTCGCTGATGCTGGTAAAAACACCTGGCGGTGAATTCGAACTGCAAAAATTCTCCGATATTTACGCAGCGAATCGCTGGCTCGAGTCGGCGTTGTCCGCAAATCGTGAATATGCGGCTTTGCTGATCCATCCAGACTACCTGCACGACGCGGGTGAGTTGCTCGGCAGCGATCCAACACAGTTGCACTACCGCTATAAGCTCGATAGCCGACCGGTCGATCTTGGCCTGAATGCCAAAACACCGCTGGCGGACTACGTCAATGTCGCTTACCGAGCCGAAGTTGCCCTGCACAAGGCCATTGCCCCTTTAGGTTATCGGTCACTTGGCGTCGAGGGCCGCAAGCGCTACTCGCGTCTGACAACCGAACTCAAGGCGCTGTCCACCGTTGATGCACGAGACAATGGTTTCCCGACATTCGAACAGTTCACCTATGACGCGGTGAAAGCTCAGATCGAAGACATCTTGCGTCAGCGTGGCAGCAACGTTTCGGTCAACCCCGACCACATCATGGTTCAGACCGAAGAGTTTCGTAAGAGCGTGACCGACGTTCTGCTCGAGGGACTGGCCTTTGAAGCTGTCCACCCGGCCTACGAAACGAAATTCAGCCCGAAATATTATTTGGTGAATGGGCATCCTGCCGTTGAAAAACTGGATATCCGCGACCTTTCTTCGCTGTCGAAAACTTTCCGTCCCGGTGACAGATATACCGCGATGCTCAAAGAGCGACATCAGAACAAGGCTCATCCTGATTACCCGTTCAAACGCGCTGTACACGCCCGAAAAATCCGCTGTGAAATGTACCGCAACGCTTATGCGGACTTTACCAATGGCAGATTATCGACAGAGTTGTTCTCTGCTATCCAATGGATTATCGATAATCTGAAAGAGAGTGGCGGCTATCAGTCAATTCCAGACAGCAGCTCTGAAGGTGGCGTCGGGCTTTACAAATTCAATATCGGCGGACTGGGTTTCACGGCTGCGTGGGACCGCACAGTTGGCGGCGTCTATATCTTCCGACTGAAGTTGTTGTCAGGGCTTCTCGATTTACTGTACACGCCTGACGCGCCTGATCTCGTCAGCTTCCGGCCAATCGCTGAGTTCATCCCTTCGATTCGTTTTCGAAACGGCCCGTTCCGCCATTACTACAGCGAGCGGATATTGCTGCGTGACCAGAAAGTGATCAATGACTACTTCGATAACCTGGTCGCAACGGTCGACACCAAGGCGGTTATTCGCACGCAACAGCGTTCGTTATTGCCTGATCTGTTCACTTTCCATGATGAGCGAGTGCGCCGTGTATTGAGTGATATCGATGAACGCACCATCAGTCTCAATGAAATAATCGCCGGCATTGTCTACAACAACCTGTTGAAAGTCGCGAATATCGTCAGCCTGTTGGTGCCTCCCGTGGGCACTGTCGTGGTAGCTGTGCAGGTGATGAAAAGCATCTACGACGCGTCGCAATCGGACCTACGGGGTGATTATTCCGCTGCGCTCGGGCATGTACGGGACGTAATGAGCGGACTGCTGACGTTGGGGCAGGCTGCGGCGGCGGGCGCAACCGTGAAACAACTTACCCGTGTGCAGCGCTCGTTTCTCGATATGTTCGAAGACGCGCGGACGGTCGCCGAACTCGTTACGTATTACACCGGCCATGAAGACCCCCAGGATGAGCTGATCGGCTTCTTCAAGTCACTGATGCAAAATGCTGATTCCGCATTGAGCAAGACCACGGTTCGTTGAGTCGTTCCGGACGCTCATAGGCCAGGCTTATCGTTCATAGCCCATTCGCCAACTTACGGCCCGCGTCGCAGCCAACAACCGCTGCGCCGCCGGGCCGTTTTCGTCGGCGTGGAACAGCGAGGTCGGACCGACGATGGTCAGCACGGCGGCGATCTGCCCGACCGCGTTGAACACCGGGGCAGAGAGCGCATCCACCCCCGGCATCAACAAACCATGCACGTGATGCAGGCCACGTTCGCGGATCTGTTCACAGAGCGCTGCAAAGGCTTTTTCGTCCTTGAGCGGATGCTCCGCGACAGCGATTTCCTGCGCGCGCAATTCATCGGTTTCCCGGTGCGGCAGGTAGGCGCTGAACACCAATCCAGTGGACGAACTGAGCAGCGGCAGGACCGAACCCAGTTGCGTCACCACCGTCACCGCGCGCACCGCCGGTTCGATGTGCACCACGGTTGCGCCCTGATTGCCCCATACCGCGAGGAAGCAGGTTTCATTGAGTTCATCACGCAAATCGGACAGCGGCAGGGCGGCGACTTTCAGCACGTCCATGCTGTTGAGTGCCGCCAGCCCTACGCGCAGCGCTTCACGGCCGAGGCCGTAATGGTTGGTGGCGGTGTTCTGTTCGGCAAATCCCGAGGCAATCAACGCCTGCAAATAGCGATGCACCTTGCTCGCCGGCATCTGCACGTGTTCGGCCAGACGCGACAGCGAAGTCGACGGTGACAACTCGGCCAGGGCCTTGAGGATGTCGGTGCCGACTTCGGCGGAGCGGACTTTCTGTTTGCCGTTGCTGTCGCTGGTTTTTTCCATGGGGCTGGCGGTTCCGGTTCGAATGGGCGTCTTTATAGCTTGACGCTGGATAGCGAGCAAATTACGTTATGCGTAATCAGATTACGATAATAACAACCCCGGCGTGCCGAGACCTCTGAGCCAGAGCGATGGGCCACTGCCGACTCCCTGTTCAGGAGGCTCCATGAACCTCGATTCAACCGCGCAGGCCTTGGCTTATCAGTCAGGCTTCGGCAACGAATTCAGCACTGAAGCGTTGCCCGGCGCCCTGCCCGTTGGCCAGAATTCCCCGCAGAAAGCCCCGTACGGCCTGTATACCGAATTGTTTTCCGGCACCGCGTTCACCATGCCGCGCAGCGAAGCGCGCCGGACCTGGATGTACCGGATTCAGCCGTCGGCCAATCATCCGGCGTTCATCAGACTGGAGCGGCAACTGGCGGGCGGACCGTTGGGTGAAGTGACCCCCAATCGTCTGCGCTGGAATCCACTGGATCTGCCGTCCGAGCCGACGGATTTCATCGATGGCCTGGTAAGCATGGCGGCCAACGCTGGCGACGAAAAACCGTCCGGCATCAGCATCTACAACTACACCGCCAACCGTTCGATGGAGCGCGTGTTCTTCAACGCCGACGGAGAAATGCTGCTGGTGCCGCAACTGGGCCGGCTGCGCATCGCCACCGAACTGGGCGTGCTGGAAGTCGCGCCGCTGGAGATCGTGGTGCTGCCGCGTGGCCTGAAATTCCGCGTCGAACTGCTCGATCCGCAGGCGCGCGGTTACCTCGCCGAGAACCACGGCGCGCCGCTGCGCTTGCCGGACCTGGGGCCGATCGGCAGCAACGGCCTGGCCAATCCACGGGATTTCCTCACCCCGGTCGCCGCCTACGAAAACCTGCAACAACCCACCACCCTCGTGCAGAAATTCCTTGGCCAGTTATGGGCCACCGAACTCAATCACTCACCACTCAATGTGGTCGCCTGGCACGGCAACAACGTGCCGTACAAATATGACCTGCGCCGCTTCAACACGATCGGCACGGTGAGTTTCGATCACCCGGATCCATCGATCTTCACGGTATTGACGTCACCGACCAGTGTGCACGGTCTGGCCAACCTCGATTTCGTGATCTTCCCGCCGCGCTGGATGGTCGCCGAAAAAACCTTCCGGCCACCGTGGTTCCACCGCAACCTGATGAATGAATTCATGGGCCTGATCCAGGGCGAGTACGACGCCAAGGCTGAAGGTTTCGTGCCCGGCGGCGCTTCGCTGCACAGCTGCATGAGCGCCCATGGTCCGGACGGCGAGACCTGCACCAAAGCCATCAATGCCGAGCTTGCGCCGGCGAAAATCGACAACACCATGGCCTTCATGTTCGAGACCAGCCAGGTGTTGCGCCCAAGCCGTTTCGCCCTCGACTGCCCACAATTGCAATCCAGTTACGACGCCTGCTGGGCGACTCTGCCCGCCACGTTCGACCCGACCCGGAGATAACCCATGACACACAATTCCATCCCCCGCAGCTGGGTCGCTTCGGCCAATGGTCACAGTGATTTCCCCTTGCAGAACCTGCCGCTGGGCGTGTTCAGCCTGAACGGTTCGACGCCGCGCGCGGGCGTGGCGATTGGCGAGCACATCTTCGATTTGCAGGTGGCGCTTGAGGCCGGTCTCTTCGACGGTGTCGCCCGCAGCGCGGTGGAAGCCATGCACGGCGGACACTTGAACGCGTTCTTCGAACTCGGCCGGGAGGCACGGGTTGCCTTGCGCGAGCGCCTGATCGAACTGTTCAGTGAAGGCAGCACCCTGCGCGGCAACATCGAAGCGCAAGGTGCGACAGTGCTGCCGTTGGCTGCCGATTGCCAGATGCACCTGCCGGCGCGAATCAGCGATTACACCGATTTCTACGTCGGCATCGAGCACGCGCAGAACGTCGGCAAACTGTTCCGCCCGGATAACCCGCTGCTGCCGAACTACAAGCACGTGCCGATTGGCTATCACGGTCGCGCGTCCACCGTGCGTGCATCCGGCACCGACGTGCGCCGGCCGAAAGGCCAGACGCTGCCGGCCGGGCAGACCGAACCGGTATTCGGACCCTGCGCACGTCTGGATTACGAACTGGAACTGGGCATCTGGATCGGCCCGGGCAACGAGATGGGTGAGCCGATTGCCATCGGGGACGCCGCCGAGCACATCGCCGGTTTCTGTCTGCTCAATGACTGGTCGGCGCGGGATATCCAGGCTTGGGAATACCAGCCGCTGGGGCCATTTCTGTCGAAGAGTTTCATCACCAGCGTCTCGCCCTGGGTAGTAACGGCCGAAGCGCTGGAACCGTTCCGCACGGCACAGCCGGCGCGTCCCGAAGGCGATCCACAGCCGCTGCCGTATCTGCTCGACAAGCGCGATCAGGACGGCGGCGCCTTCGACATCGAACTGGAGGTGCTGCTGCGCACCGAAGCCATGCGCGAGCAGAACCTGCCGGCCCATCGCCTGACCCTGAGCAACACCCGTTACATGTACTGGACCGTCGCGCAAATGGTCGCGCATCACAGCGTCAACGGCTGCCAGTTGCAGGCCGGTGACCTGTTCGGTTCGGGCACCTTGTCCGGCCCGGAAAACGGTCAGTTCGGCAGCCTGCTGGAAATCACTGAGGGCGGTAAGAAACCGATCGAACTGGCGTCCGGCGAAGTGCGCAAATTCCTTGAGGACGGTGACGAAATCATCTTGCGCGCCCGCTGCGCCCGCGAAGGTTTTGCGTCGATCGGCTTCGGCGAATGCCGCGGCACCGTGATTGCGGCGCGCTGACAGGAGCGGCTTATGGATCTCTACACTTATTACCGTTCCACTTCGTCGTACCGGGTGCGCATTGCGCTGGCGTTGAAGGGTCTCGATTACCAGGCGCTGCCGGTCAACCTGATCGCACCGTCGGGTGGCGAACATCGGCAAGCGGCGTATCTGGCGATCAATCCGCAGGGCCGAGTGCCGGCGCTGCGGACCGATGACGGCGCGGTGCTGATTCAGTCGCCGGCGATCATCGAGTACCTGGAGGAACGTTATCCACAGGTGCCGTTGCTGCCGGATGATCTGGTGGCGCGCGCGCAGATGCGCGGTGTCGCGGCGGTGATCGGCTGCGATGTGCATCCGCTGCACAACGTCAGCGTACTCAATCGCCTGCGCCAATCGGGGCAGGATGAGGCGCAGGTGGTGGAGTGGATCAGTCACTGGATCAGCCAAGGGCTGGCGACGGTGGAGCAGTTGATCGGTGACAGTGGCTTTTGTTTTGGCGAATGGCCGTGCGTGGCGGATGTTTATCTGATTCCGCAGTTGTATGCGGCGGAACGGTTCAACGTCAGCCTTGAGGCGTATCCGAAAATCCGCCGTGTGGCCGCGTTGGCGGCTGAACATCCGGCGTTTATCAAGGCCCACCCTGCCAATCAACCGGACACCCCGTAGTCCCTGTGGGAGCGAGCCTGCTCGCGAAGACGTGGTGTCAGTGGCCTTTCATTCAGCTGACCCACCGCTTTCGCGAGCAGGCTCGCTCCGACAAGGGCTGGGTTGCGACATAAAAACCATAAAAACAAAAACAGGTACCTTGCGATGCATAACCAGATTGCCAGCTGCCGCGCGGCGCTCGACGCCCGGCCTGTGTCTCGTTATCAGTGGTTGCTGCTGATTCTGCTCGCCTTGCTGCTGGTCACCGACGGTTACGATGCCCAGGTGCTCGGTTATGTAGTGCCCGCGCTGGCCCAGGATTGGGGGCTGGAAAAATCCGCGTTCGGGCCGGTTTTCAGCGCCAACCTGCTCGGTCTCACTCTCGGGTCTCTCGCGGTTACGCCGCTGGCTGATCGCTTTGGTGTGCGGCGAATTCTGCTTGCCTGCGTATTGATCTACGCCACGCTGACGGTGCTGATGGTTTTCGCCGATTCGCTGAACACGTTGATGATTGCGCGGTTCATCTGCGGCATCGGCATGGGCGGCGCGATGCCCAGCGCCATGGCCTTGATGTCGGAATATTCGCCGCCGCGTCTGCGCACCTTGATGGTGACCCTGGCAGCCTGTGGCTTCTCGTTCGGTGGCGCCGCGGGCGGTTTTGTCGCGGCCGGTTTTATCGACCAGTTCGGTTGGCAGGCAGTGTTCCTCGCCGGCGGCGTGACGCCATTGCTGCTGTTTCCTTTCCTGTGGTGGATGCTGCCGGAGTCGCTTCCGCGCTTGCTGCGTGATGCACCGCCGTATGCACGGCTGCGCAAGGTCACCACGCGGATGTTGCCGGACTGGCAGCCACCGGTGGCCAGCGTCGAGCAGAACGAGCGCGAGCTGGGCAGCAAACTGACCGTGGTCGAGTTGTTTCGCAACGGCTATGGGCGGCCGACCCTGCTGATCTGGGCGACATTTTTTGTCAGCCTGATTCTGTTGTATTTCATGATCAGTTGGCTGCCAACGCTGCTGCTGGAAAGCGGTTTGAAACTTAACGAGGCCAACCTTGTTACCTCGATGTTCCTGTTCGCCGGGACCCTTGGCGCGATTTGCATGGCCTGGTTCGCCGACCGTTTGCACCGCAAGGTGCGCCTGCTGTCCGGGGTATTGGCAGGTGCGGCGCTGTGCACGACTCTGCTCGGGCTCAACCACGATGATCCGCGTTTTCTGGTGGCCTGTGTGTTTGCCGCCGGGTTCTGCATCATCGGCGGGCAATTGACGCTGAATGCCTTTGCCAGCAATTTTTACCCGGCTCATGTGCGTGCCACCGGTACCGGATGGGCACTGGGCGTGGGGCGTTTCGGTTCGATCCTCGGGCCGCTGTTTGGCAGTCTGCTGTTGGCAATGCACATACCGGTGGAGCAGATTTTCTTCTTCTGCGCGATCCCGGCGGTGATAGCTGCGCTGCTGATCATTCAGGTGCGCTCGCCGACTGAGATCCGCCGATCCAGTGTGGGAGCGAGCCTGCTCGCGAAGAACGATAACGCGGTTTGACCGGGAGACCGAGGTGCCTGCTTCGCGAGCAGGCTCGCTCCCACACAGGTTTGTACGGGCCTCAAGGATGGGGGCAAGCCTGCAGAAGGTGGTTAATGGACGACGGAGCTGGGCGGCAGATGGCCGAGGCGTTCGGTCAGGCGCAGGCGCTGGATCGGGTCTTCGCTGAGCAACAGCGCGTGCTCCAGATCGAAGCGCTCAGCGTTGGGGCAGTCGAGCCGCTGGTACAGACTGGCCCGGGCCATGTAATCAGCGGCCTTGGCGCCGCCCAGTTCGAGCACTCGTTCTGCGTCAATGAGCGCGGCGATGTAATCGTCGTGGGTCAGGTGCAATTGCCGCAGGTTGCGTGACAGGCGCTGCAGCATCTGCACCGGCGTTGCCGTCAGCAGATGCTCGGCGCTGAGCTGCATGTTTGGCCCGTACTGGCGCTGCAACAATTCGCGACAGTCATTGGGATACAACCGCCGCCCGCCGCAAGGGTCGAGCAAATGATCGGCGCCGGGAACCCGCAGCAGAAAATGCCCGGGGAAATTCACCCCGACCAGAGGAATCTCCAGGCCGTGGGCCAATTCCAGCGCAATCAACGCCAACGCCAGCGGCTGACCACGTTGAGTGTGCAAGACGCGATGCAGCAGCGCCGCCTGTGGACGCAGCGGCAGGAAATCATCCTGGGCGAAACCAAGATCGACCATGCGCCGCAACAGCGGTTGCGCCAGTTCGCTGACCGGCAGCATCGGCAGGCCGTAGCTGATCCGTAATTGCAGATCCTTGAACGTGCGCAACCAGGTTTCGGGTTCAAGGGTTTTGTCGTGCTCGGCACTTATCCACAGCGCAGCTTCCAGCAGGGCTGGCGGCGAACGGTGCAGGCAGTCGAAAAAGCGTTGGCGCGGACTCATCTAAATCTCCCTCCAATGCCTCGTTTTAGCCCCGTCCGGGTGCTTCGTCCAGTGTCTGGCTCATTGAGCGCAAGTTATCGCGGCACGACATTGCCCGCTCGGCGGCTTATGCCGGCGCGCGCCAGCAATTTTCAGGGGCAAGCCTATACTGGCGTTCTACAAGAAGTGATTCGGGAGCCTGTCGATGTTCGCTCTCATGCAAAGCACTCGCCTGGAATCGCTGCACCTGAGCGTTGACCCGGTCACCGGGTTGAAGGCGGTCATTGCCATTCATAACAGCCGTCTGGGGCCAGCCTTGGGCGGGTGCCGTTACCTTGCCTATCCCAACGACGAATCTGCGGTCGAGGACGCCATTCGCCTGGCGCAAAACATGAGCTACAAAGCGGCGCTGGCCGGCCTTGCGCAGGGTGGTGGGGTGGCGGTAATCGTGCGGCCGATCCATGTCGAGAATCGTGGCGCGTTGTTCGAAGCTTTCGGTCGTTGCATCGAGCAGCTCGACGGCCGCTACATCACCGCCATCGACAGCGGCACCTCGGTGGCGGACATGGACTGCATTGCCCAGCAGACCCGGCATGTCACCAGCACCACTTCGGCAGGCGACCCGGCGCCGCACGCAGCCATGGGCGTGTTCACCGGCATCCGCGCCACGGCGATGGCGCGCCTGGGCAGCGACAACCTGGAAGGTTTGCGCATCGCCATTCAGGGACTTGGCAATGTCGGTTATGCGCTGGCCGAGCAACTGCACGCTGCCGGCGCCGAGTTGCTGGTCAGTGACATCGATCACGGCAAGGTGCAACTGGCGATGGAACAGCTCAATGCCCACCCGATCGCCAACGATGCGTTGCTCAGCACGCCCTGCGACATTCTGGCGCCGTGCGGATTGGGCGGGGTGCTCAACAGTCATTCAGTCTCGCAATTGCGCTGCTCCGCTGTGGCGGGTTCAGCGAACAATCAACTTTCCCATCTGGACGTGGCGGATCAACTGGAACGACGCGGGATTCTTTATGCGCCGGACTATGTGATCAATGCTGGCGGGCTTATCTACGTTTCGCTGAAGCATCGTGGCGAGGAGTTGCCGACCATCACGGCGCATCTGTCGAAGATCAGTTCGCGGTTGACCGAAGTGTTCGCTCACGCCCAGGCGGAAAAACGTTCGCCGGCACGGGTGGCCGATGAGTTGGCCGAAAAGGTTTTGTATCGCTGAAAAGCAAAAGATCGCAGCCTTCGGCAGCTCCTACACTCGGAATGTAGG
>NZ_QETJ01000038.1:0-38560 GCF_003105095.1 Pseudomonas sp. NDM
CAGAAATCGATCTCGTAACTGGCGCTGAGCTCGGCATCGTAATAATCCAGCGAACGATTTTCCGGGCTGACATCCAGTTGGCTGTAGCCCTTGCCGTGGGAACTACCAAACCCCACCGGATGGCCAAACTCGCCACCCAGCACCGGCACACTCACCGCATCGTCAGCCATCGCCGCGACCACTCGCTCAATACTCGATGGCAAGATAAACGGCATATCACCCAGCACAATCAACCAGCCATCGGCGTCAGGGCAAGCGGCAACACCTGCGGCGATACTGTCACCCATGCCTGTCGATTCGATCGACACCACATCGCAGCCGTAAGCCTGGGCCATGCGCATCGCCTGCGGGCGCGCTTCGGTCGTGACCAGTACGCGCTTGTCGAGACTGGCCGGCAGATTGACCAGCACCTGCTCGATCACCGAGCGCACTGCGCCGTCGCGCCCCGTGCAGTCAGCGAGCAACTTGTCTTTGTCAGGGCCGGCGATCTGGCGAAAGCGCTTGCCCTCGCCCGCTGCCAGCACGATCACTGCGATGGATTGGCTCATGCACCCTCCAGCGGTTTTTTCTGCTTCAACTCCACACCGTTCTTGATCGCGACAATTTCCGCCAGCAACGACAAAGCGATCTCCGCTGGCGAATGACTGCCGATGTGCAGGCCGATCGGCCCGTGCAGGCGATCAATCGATGTTTGCGACAAGCCTAGCTGAGCGAGGTTTTCCCGGCGCTTCTGGCTGTTGACCCGCGAGCCCAGCGCGCCGACGTAGAACGCCGGCGAGTCGAGCGCGGTGAGCAACGCCATGTCGTCCAGCCGAGGATCGTGGGTCAAGGCAACAATCGCCGTGCGCTCGTCGGTCTGGATGTTCAGCACCGCTTCGTCCGGCATGCCGGGAACAAAACGGCCATGTTGCTCTTCCCAGCCGTAAACGAACTCGGTGCGCGGATCGCAGATCAGCACTTCGAAATCCAGCAGCCGCGCCATGTCGGCGACGTAGCGCGACAACTGCCCGGCGCCGATCAACAACAGGCGCCAGCGCGGGCCATAAATCGCTCGCAGGACTTTGCCGTCGAACACCAGTGAATCGGATTTAGTCGCCGGAGTTAACAGCACCTCGCCGGTTTCGATGTTCAGTTCCCGGGCAACGATTTCATGGTTTTCGCAACGCTGCAGCAGCTCGGCCACCCACGCCGGGTCGCCGACGCGCTCCTCGGTCAGGCGCAGGGTGCCGCCGCATGGCAGGCCGAAACGCGCGGCCTCTTCGCGGGTCACGCCGTAGGTAATCATCTGCACCAGCGGGCCATCGGTGGCAATGCGGCCGTCGTGCAGGCGCGCGATCAGGTCATCCTCGACACAGCCGCCCGACACCGAGCCGATCACCACGCCATCCTCGCGCAAGGCGAGCATGGCGCCGGGCGAGCGCGGCGCGGTGCCCCAGGTCTGCACCACACTGAACAGCACCACCCGCTGCCCGGCGCGGCGCCATTCGAGGACGCTGCGCAGGACGTTGAGATCGACGCTGTCCATTACGCCTCCGCCTTCTGCCAGCCTTGCAACTGATAACGCACCGGCAGATTGCGGATGCGCTTGCCGGTCGCGGCGAAGATCGCATTGCACAGCGCCGGAGCAATTGGCGGTACGCCCGGCTCACCAACGCCACCCAACGGCACGTCCCCCGGCGGCGTGACCAGATGCACCGCAACTTCCTTCGGTGCCAGCGACATGCGCGCGACCTCGTACATATGGAAGTTGTCCTGCTGCACCTTGCCGTCCTTGAAGCTGATTTCACCGAGTACGGCATTGCCCAGGCCCATGACGCACGCGCCTTCGAACTGCGAACGGATACGCTCAGGGTTGATTTGCGGCCCGCAGTCCACGGCGATGTCGGCCTTGTGCACGATCAGCGAACCGTCGTCCTTGACCTCGACTTCGATCACCGCCGCCACATAGGTGACGAAGCTGTAGTGCACCGCCAGACCGAGGCCGCGGCCCTTGGGCAGTTTGCGTCCCCAACCGGCAGCCTTGGCGGCTGTTTCCAACACCGTGCGCATGCGCCCGGTGTCGATCGGATAACGCTCGGGGGATTCGCCGTAGTTCCACTCTTCGCTCAAGGTGCGAGGATCGATCTGCCGGTCCGGCCCGAGCAGTTTGATCTGGTACTTGAGCGGATCTTCACCGGCCTTGTGCGCCAATTCATCAACGAAACTCTGAATCGCAAAGCCATGGGGAATGTTCGATACCGAGCGGTACCAGCCGACCCGCGTGTGCACTTTGGCTTCGGGGTTTTCCAGGCGTACGTTGGGAATCGCGTAGGCCATGTTGGTAAAGCCCATGCCCAGCTCGAACGCGGCTTCATGGTTCATGTCCGGGGCAAACAGTGCAGTGATGCTTGGCGCCACGGTGCGATGCAGCCAACCGGAGGGCATGCCGTTCTTGTCGATGCCGGCCTTCAGGTACTCCGCCGACACGGTGTGGAAATACGAGTTGTGGATGTCGTCTTCGCGCGTCCACTGCACCCGTACAGCCTTGCCCGGAAATTCCTTGGCGAGAATCGCCGCTTCGACGACGAAGTCCGGTTTCGACTTGCGCCCGAACCCACCGCCCAGCAGCGTAACGTTGAAAGTGACCTTTTCGAACGGTACGCCCAGGCGCTCGGCGATGCGCTCACGGGTGACCTGCGGTGCCTGGCTCGGCGCCCAGGCCTCGCACACGCCGTCCTTGAACCGCGCAATCGCAACCATCGGTTCCATCGGTGCCTGCGCCAGATGCGGCAGGTAGTACGAGGCTTCGAGGGTGCTGGCAGCGCCGCTCAGGGCCTTGTCGATGTCACCGGTGTTGCGCACCACTTTGCCGGCTGTCAGCGACGCGGCTTCAAGCTCTTTGCGATAGGCAATCGAGTCATAACTGGCATTCGGGCCGTCGTCCCACTCGATCTTCAGCGCCTCGCGGCCCTTGATCGCCGCCCAGGTGTTGCTGGCGACGACTGCGACGCCGCCCAACGGCTGAAACTCCGACGGCAACGGTCGGCCTTCGATCTGAATGACTTTTAGCACGCCCGGGACTTTCAGTGCGGCGCTGTCATCGAGGCTTTTGACCTTGCCGCCATACACTGCCGGGCGAGCGATGGTGGCGTAGAGCATGCCGTCGAAATGCACGTCGGCGCCGTACACTGCGCGGCCATTGACGATGTCGGCACCATCAATGGCCTTGGTGCCTTCTTTGCCGATGTAGCGAAACTCCGACGGCTGCTTGAGGCGCAGGCTGTCACGCGCCGGTACTGCCAGCGCACTGGCCGCAGCGGCGAGCTCGCCATACCCCAGCTCACGGCCGGAGGGTTTATGAATAACTTTGTGCAGTTGCGCATGGCATTCGCCGACCGGCACTTTCCATTGCGCAGCGGCCGCCTGTTCGAGCATGGTCCGCGCGGCCGCGCCGCAACGACGCATCGGCTCATACCAGTGACGCATGCTGCGCGAACCGTCGGTGTCCTGGTTGCCGAAGCGCACTTCGTCACCGGGCGCCTGCTGCACTTTGACCTGCGCCCAATCGGCCTCCAGTTCATCGGCAACCACCATGCTCAGGCTGGTGCGCACGCCCTGGCCCATTTCCGAACGGTTGCACACCACGGTGACGCTGCCATCGGCGGCAATGCTCACATAGACCTTGGGATCGTCGATCCAGCCATTGGGCATGCCGTCGGCGCCGAACTTCTTCGCCGCGTCATCGGCCAGCGCATCCTGCCAGCCCCAACTCGCCGCAAGGACCAGCGCGCTGGTGGCGCCGACGCCTTTGAGAAAGCCACGGCGGCTGAGGTTGCTCAGGGCGAAATCATTCGGGACGCGGCTCATGCCTTCACCTCCTTCAGTTGCGTGGAGGCCTGGCGGATCGCGGTTTTGATCCGGTTGTAGGTGCCGCAGCGGCAGATGTTGCCGACCATGGCTTCTTCGATCTGCTCGTCGCTCGGGTTGGGATTGGTTTTCAGCAGAGCGGTGGCCGACATGATCTGCCCGCCCTGGCAATAACCGCATTGCGCGACCGCGCTGTCGAGCCAGGCTTGCTGCACGACCTTGCCCACCGGATCGGCGTGGAGATTGTCGATGGTGGTGACGTTCTGGCCGATCACCGAGCCGATCGGCGTGATGCAACTGCGCGCGGGCAAGCCGTCGATGTGGATGGTGCAGGCGCCGCACAGGCCCATGCCGCAACCGAACTTGGTGCCGTTGTAACCGGCTACGTCACGAATCGCCCACAGCAGCGGCATGTCTTCGGTGACATCGAGGGAGTGGTCTTGACCGTTGAGTTTCAGGGTAATCATGGGCACGCCCGCATATTTTTTAGTGGTTATGGGGTCGAGCAATCTGCCGCCGGAAAATCAGCGGTGGGTTCGCGCAGATCGACTCAGGCTAATCAGGCTCTCTTGCGCCGACGGGAACGTCTGCACCGGGCCTTTGGGTGGAGCAAATGGTAGGTATCGTTAGGTCGCTAAGTTAACCCAGCATTAACAAAAAAGCCCTGCACTTTTTTCATCAGTGCAGGGCTTTGGATGGCATCAGGCAAGCGTAGCCTCAATACCGATTGGGCTCCATTTCCAGTTCGACATGGAAGCGCTCGGCGATGTCTTTCTGGATACGTTGCGCCAGGTCGAGCAGTTGCAGACCGGTGGCCGTGCCGTAGTTGACCAGCACCAGTGCCTGCAACTTGTGCACGCCGGCATCGCCGTCGCGAAAACCCTTCCAGCCGGCGCGTTCGATCAGCCAGCCGGCGGCCAGTTTCATCTGTCCATCGGCTTGCGGATAAGCCACCAGATCCGGGTGCTGCGCTTTGATCTGCGTGACTACAGCGGCGGGCACCAGCGGGTTCTTGAAGAAGCTGCCGGCGTTGCCGAGCACCGCCGGGTCCGGCAGTTTTTCGCTGCGGATGCTGCAGATGGCGCGGCTGACGTCGGTGGGCGTCGGCTGCTCGATGCCCTGCTCGCTCAAGCGCTGACGCACTGGGCCGTATTCCAGATGCAGGTGCGCTGCGCGATCGAGCCTGAAGCGCACCCGCAGGATCAGCCAACGTCCCGGCTGCTGCTTGAACAGGCTGTCGCGGTAGCCGAAGTTGCAGTCTTCCAGACTGAAATCACGCAGCTCGCCGCTCTCGCGGTCGAGCGCGGTCAGCCCGGCAAACACGTCTTTGATCTCGACGCCATAGGCACCGATATTCTGCATCGGCGCGGCGCCGACGGTGCCAGGAATCAGGCTGAGGTTTTCCAGCCCGGCCAGCCCTTGGGCCAGCGTGTGCTGGACGAACGGGTGCCACGGCTCGCCCGCTTCCGCCTCGATCACTACGTGACTGCCATCATCGCTGAGCAGCCGAATGCCACGAGTGGCCATGCGCAACACCAACGCCTGAACATCCGCCGTCAGCAGCAAATTGCTGCCGCCGCCGATCACCAGCAACGGCACGTCATGGGACGCGGCATAGGCCAGCGCCTCGCGGACGTCGGCGTCGCTGTGGGCTTCGGCAAACAGCTGCGCACGCACATCGACGCCAAAGGTGTTGAACGCTTTCAGCGACACTTGTGCTTGGATCTGCAAACTCATAAGCGGCCCTTCACTTCGATCAGCAGTTGATCGCAGGCCGCTTCGATCAGATCGAGCACCTGCTCGAAACCCTGATCACCGTCGTAATACGGATCTGGAACTTCATCGACCAATCCAGCATAGCGACGCAGGAACAGGTCCAGCTCGGCCTTGCCGGTGGACGGCTGCAAGGCTTTGAGGTTGCGCAGGTTGCTGTTGTCCATCGCGAGAATCAGGTCGTAGCTGGCGAAATCGGCCCGGCTGACCTGCTGCGCGCGCTGCGTCGACAGGTCATAACCGCGCAGTTTCGCCGCGGCCTGGCTGCGCTTGTCCGGCGGGTTGCCGACGTGCCAGTCACCGGTGCCGGCGGAGGCCACTTCGACCACGTCCGCCAATCCGGCTTCGCGCAACTTGTGGCGCAACACGCCTTCGGCGGTGGGCGAACGGCAGATGTTGCCCAGGCACACAAACAGAACGCGCATCAGGCCCCCAGCAGGCGACGAACCCGCTCAAGGTCTTCGACGGTGTCGACGCCGGTCGGCGGCGCGATCAGCGCGTCGGCGACATGAATGCGCACACCGTGCCACAAGGCACGCAGTTGCTCGAGGGATTCGGTGTTTTCCAGCCAGCACGGCCCCCAGCTCACGAAGTCGTGGAGAAACCCGGCGCGATAGGCATAAATACCGATGTGGCGGCGATAGGGCACGCCCTCCGGCAGTTGCTCGCGGCTCTTGGCGAACGCATCGCGAGCCCACGGCAAGGTTGCACGACTGAAGGTCAGGGCCAGACCGTTGATGTCGCTGGAAACCTTCACAACGTTGGGGTTGAACAGGGTTTCCACATCTTCGATCGGCTCGGCCAGCGTGGCCATGCGCGCTTCGGTATGGGCAGCAAGGTTGGCGGCGACCTGATCGATCACGCTCGGCGGAATCAACGGCTCATCGCCTTGCACGTTGACCACGATCGCATCCGGCGCAAGACCCAGTTTCGCCGCGACTTCGGCCAGACGATCAGTGCCGGAATTGTGATCTTCACGGGTCAGCACCACTTCGGCGCCAAAGCTTTTGCACGCTTGGACAATGCGCGCGTCATCGGTGGCAACCACGACGCGGGTGGCGCTGCTTTTGCTCGCCTGTTCCCAGACATGCTGGATCATCGGCTTGCCGGCGATATCGAGCAACGGCTTGCCCGGCAGACGGGTCGAGGCGAAACGCGACGGGATGACAACGGTGAAGGCTGTGGTCATTTATCCAGGCGCTCGTCGGTGGTCAGGGTGCGCGCTTCGCTTTCCAGCATTACCGGGATGCCGTCGCGGATCGGGTACGCCAGGCCGGCGCCCTTGCTGATCAGTTCGGTCTTGTCGGCGCTGAGCTTGAGCGGGCCTTTGCACACGGGGCAAGCAAGGATGTCGAGCAGTTTGGTGTCCATGAACATTCCCAGAAATAAAAACAGTTAAGGCAACAGACGATCCGGCAACAGGCGCATCAGCTGCGTGTCGAACCAGGCCACGAAGGCCGGCGACGGCACGGCATCGACCGCCAGATACCACCAGTCGGCAGCAGCAAAGGCACGGCACTTCACCGCGTCCTTTTCGGTCATTACCAAGGGTAATGACGGGGTGAAATTCAGGGCCTGCACGCTGTACTCGGCGTGGTCGGCAAACGCATGCGGAACTGGCCGCCAGTCTAGCGCTTCGAGGGTATTGAAGAAACGTTGCGGATTGCCGATCCCGGCTACCGCGTGCAGCGCCTGGCCGGGCGGAAAATGTTCGAGCGACTGACGTTCGCCGCTGTGCAGATTGACCAGCGCCGCGGGTTGCAGGCGGAAGGCAAAACCGTCGTCGCGATCAGCCAAGGCACCGTTGAACAGCACGCCGTCGACACTTTGCAGGCGCTCGACCGGCTCACGCAATGGTCCGGCCGGCAGACAGCGCTGGTTGCCCAAGCCACGAGCCGCATCGATCAGTACCAGTTCCAGATCCCGTGCGAGGCGGTAATGCTGCATGCCATCGTCGGACAGGATCAGGTCCAAGGGCTCACTGGCGATCAAGGCTTTGACGGCGGCGCTGCGATCAGGGTCGATCATCAGTGGCACGCCGGTGCGCTGGACAATCAGCAGCGGCTCGTCACCGGCAACCTCGGCGCTGTGCGCAGCCTCGACGCGCCACGGCAGGTGCGGCGGCCTGGCGCCATAACCACGACTGACCACGCCAACCCGCAGTCCACGGCGCCGGCAATGCTCGATCAGCCAGAGAATCATCGGTGTCTTGCCGGTGCCGCCGACGGTGATATTGCCGACCACAATCAGCGGCACGGGCGATTGGTAGATTTCACCTTCGCCGTCGAGAAAGCGCTGACGTTTGTTGATCACCACACGGCGATACAACATTTCCAGCGGCCGCAGCAGCGTCAGGGCCGGGTGCCCCTGATACCACGCGGTGAGCAGGCGATCGGACAGGCTCATCAGGATTTCGGCGCCGCCTCGACCGTGGTCATGCGCAGGTGGCTGAAACCGAGCTTGCCGGCCGCGTCCATGGCGGTGATCACCGATTGGTGCTGGGCCTTGCCATCGGCACTGATCGACAGCGGCATGCTGGTATCGCCGTTGGATTCTTTCTGCATGGCTTCCATCAGCGTCGGCAGGTCATTCTTCGGCAGAATCTTGTTATTCACCGAGAACACGCCTTCGGCGCTGATCGCGACGTCCAGTTGTTTGACTTGCTGATCTTCGGCCGGCGAACCGCTGACTGCTTCCGGCAAATCCACGCGCAGCTGGGTTTCACGGGTGAAGGTGGTAGTGACCACGAAAAACAGCAGCAGAATGAACACCACGTCGATCAGCGACGCGAGGTTGATATCGATGGTTTCCCGAGGCTTGCGACGGAATTTCACGCGCGGCCCTCGGCCAGATCGACGTCACGGTCGCCCTGCACCACTTCCACCAGTTTGATCGCTTCCTGCTCCATGCCGACCACCAGCTCGTCGATACGGCGTTGCAGGAAACGGTGGAAGAACACCGCCGGAATACCCACCATCAGGCCCGCCGCCGTGGTGATCAGCGCCTTGGAAATACCGCCGGCCAGCACCGATGCATTGGTGGTCATGCCGGAACCGGTGAAGGCACTGAAAATGTCGATCATGCCGAGCACAGTGCCGAGCAGACCGAGCAACGGCGACATCGCGGCGATGGTGCCCAACGCGTTGACATAGCGTTCGAGCTCATGAATGACCCGCGCGGCGGCCTCTTCGATGCACTCCTTCATGATCTCGCGACCATGCTTGGAGTTGGCCAGGCCCGCGGCGAGGATTTCCCCCAGCGGCGAGTTGGCGCGCAATTCCTTGAGTTTTTCCTTATTGAGCTGCTTGTCCTTGATCCAGACCCAGACCTGACCCAGCAGATGCTCGGGGGTGACGCGACTGGCGCGCAGTGTCCACAGGCGTTCGGCAACGATCGCCATGGCCGCAATGGAACTCAGAATGATCGGCAACATCATCCAGCCGCCGGATTTGACCAATTCCCACACAGTGACAGTCCCCTCGAAAAAGTGCGCCACTTTACCATACCGATCCGCGATTAAGACCCGCCGCCCCGACGACCGTAAGGTGGCAACCATGCTGGCACCGATCAACGGCCAAGCGCCGGCGGCTCGCGCCAGAAACGCCGCTGGTGACGCATCGTCCACGGCGGTTTGAAGCTGCCCAGTTGCAGATGGATGGCGCCCTGTTCGGCGCTGTCATAGATGCGCAGGCCTTGCTTGCGGTAGCGCGCAAGTACGGTCGGATGCGGGTGACCGAAGGAGTTGCCGTGGCCGCGGGAGATCAGCACCGCTTCCGGCTGCAAGGCTTTGAGCAGGGCCATCGACGATGAGCTGCGACTGCCATGATGCGGCGATTGCAGCCACTGCGTCGGCACCGCCAGTTGACTGTCGAGCAGATCGCGCTCGGCGTGAATGTCGATGTCGCCGGTGAGCAGCAGGCGCTCGCCGTTGGCTTCGATCTGCAAGACACAGGAGCGCTGGTTGCTGTCATCGGCCGCCGACCATTGCCAGAGCTGGAACTGCACGCCATCCCATTGCCACTGTTCGCCACTTGCGCAGGCTTCGGCGCTCAACTCCGGCGGCAGGTTTGGCGGGTCGCCACTGACGATGCGGTGCACGTCCAATCCACGCATCACCGCCCCGGCGCCGCCAGCGTGATCGGCGTCGGCATGGCTGAGCAGCATCAGGTCGAGCGTTTGCAGATTGAGTTTGCGCAGCGCTGGCAGCACCACCCGCTCGCCGAGATCGAACTCGCCGAAACGCGGCCCGGCGTCATAGAGCAACGCGTGATGGCGGGTGCGCACGAGGATGGCCAGGCCTTGGCCGACGTCGAGTTGCCAAACATCGGCCCGCCCCTCTTCTATTCGCTCTCGCGGCGGCAATATCAGCAGCAACATCAACGGCCAGCCCAATGGACGCAGCGGCACACCACGGGGCAACAGCAATAACAAGGCGCCGAGGCTGCCCAAGACCAGCGCCCACAATGGAATAGCGGCAGGTATCCACGCCGGCCATTGCCCGGCAATCAGCGCCAGTCCGATAAACAGCCAGTCGATCAAACCACCGGCCAGCCACAACAACCCTTCGCCAACATAAGGCACGGGCAGCAATAGCGTGCCGAGCAACGCCGGCGGCAATACCACAAGACTGACCCACGGCACCGCCAACAGATTCGCCACAGGGCCACTGACGCTGATCGGCAGGCTGAGCGCCAGCAACACCGGACACAAGCCAATCGCGATCAGCCACTGCGCGCGGGTCCAGGTCTGCCACCAGCGCCAAGCGCCCAGCCGCCCGCCGAAGGTGAAAATCAGTACGGCCACCGCGGCGAAAGACAGCCAGAAACCGGGACGCAAACTGGCCAACGGATCAAACAGCAGCACGCCGTTGAACGCCAGCAACAACGGCCTCCACGCACCGAGATGGCGAAAACGCAGGCGCCACAACAGCACCAGCGCCACCATCACGCAGGCGCGCTGCACCGGCACATCGAAACCGGCGAGCAAGCCATAACCCAGCGCCGCCGCGAAGGCCAGGCCGCATGCCCAGGGCAGCCATGGCCAGCGCAACGGCCACAAACCGTATCGCGCAAGCCCCGCGACCAGCAGATACATCACCGCGGCGAGCAAGCCGATGTGCTGGCCGGAAATCACCAGCAAATGCACGGTGCCGGTGTCTTGCAGTACCTGCCAGTCCTCGCGACTCAGACCCGAACCGTCGCCGAGCACCAGCGCCGCCAACGCGCCCTCTCGCCCCTGCGCATCGACCGCCAGCAGGCGCTGACGAACGCTGTCGCGCCAGGCGTACCGGGCCTCAGCCAGACGCTGGCCATCCTTGATCGTACCGATCGCACCGATGCGCTGGGCGAGCAGCCAGGCCTCGTAATCGAAGGCGTTCGGGTTGAGCAAGCCACCCGGGCGCTTCAACTTCACCGCCAGACGCCAGCGTTCGCCGCTGTTGACCGGCGGCCCGGCGTACCAGGCCAGGCGCATCAGCGATGGCAGCTTTTCGTGGCGCGAGCGGGCGTCAGCCAGTTCGAAACGCACCACACCGTCGCCGTGCTGCGGCAAGCCGACCACACGCCCCTCGAGCCAACGGGTTTCGCCGTCCAGTGGCGGCGGCAAGCGGTCATTCAGAGCCATCTGCGCGCCGACGCAGGCCCATGTGAAGCCAAACAACAAAAATGCCAGTGGATAGCTGCGAAACGGTAGGACCATCAGCGCCACCACCGGCAGTACCACCCACCAACCGACCGGCGGCAAGGCCGGCAAAAAAACCGGGGCCAGCAGACCGACTGCCAGCGCCATCATCCCTGTGCGCATATGCCCGTCCTTGAGAGTCCCCTCCTTAGGCATAGCGGGTCTGCGGCACCACTGTGGTCAACAATTGTCACAAAGTCTGAATGGGCGGTTCGTAGAATCCAGACATACTTGCCGCCTTAACCGACCGAGAAGCCTTATGCCCCGGCGCTTATTCAAACGTTACATGCCCGACCCGACGAGCATCAGGGAACACAAATCCTTACGCTTTCTCGGCAAGTTGCTGCATGACCCGAACCTCTGGCACCTCAACCGCCACTCGGTGGCCCGGGCGATGGCGGTCGGCCTGTTTGCCGCGTTCCTGCCGATACCAGCACAGATGCTGGTCGCGGCGGCGCTGGCGGTGATGGTGCGCGGCAACATGCCGATCGCGGTGAGTCTGGTCTGGCTGACCAACCCGATCACCATGCCGGCGGTGTTTTTCTGTACCTATCAGGCCGGGGCGTTCCTGATGGATGTCCCGGCGCGGCATCTGCCGGACGAGTTGACCTGGGAATGGATCAGCGGCGAATTGTCGACGCTTTGGCAACCGTTTCTGTTGGGCTCGGTGGTCGTCGGCCTGGTGCTGGGCATCCTCGCCTACTTTCTGGTGATGCTGTACTGGCGCTGGTGGGTGGCGCGGCAATGGCAGCGGCGCAAGAAAAGTCGGCAGAAATGAATGCAAAACGGCCTCCGCGATGGGAGGCCGTTTTTTCGTTGTGTCTGGGCTGGCCCCTTCGCGAACAGGCTCGCTCCCACGGACATCATCCCAGTGTGGGAGCGAGCCTGGTCGCGAAGAAGGCGACGCGGTCCTGGATCAGGTACGCATCCCGCGCCCGCTCACCAGCAACCGCGCACAGCCGAGATACAGCACCACGGTCGCCACCAGCATGAACGTAATGGCGATGCCGATACGGATATCCGAGACACCAAGGATGCCGTAGCGGAAGGCGTTGACCATGTGCAGCACCGGGTTGGCCAGCGACACGGTCTGCCAGAACGGCGGCAGCAAGGTGATCGAGTAGAACACGCCGCCCAGGTAAGTCAGCGGAGTCAGCACAAAAGTGGGGATGATCGAAATATCATCGAAGTTGCGCGCAAACACCGCGTTGATGAAGCCCAGCAGCGAGAAGATCGTCGCGGTCAGCACCACCACCAGAATGGTCACGCCGAGGTGATGGACCTGCAAATCGGTGAAGAACAGCGATAGTATCGTCACGATCAGACCCACCGCCAGACCGCGCAATACACCACCAATGGTGAAGCCGATGAGGATCGTGTGCGGGGACACCGGTGAGACCATCAGCTCTTCGATCGAACGCTGGAACTTGCTGCCGAAAAAGCTCGATACCACGTTGCCGTAAGAGTTGGTGATCACCGACATCATGATCAGGCCCGGCACGATGTACTCCATGTAGGTGAAGCCGCCCATGTCGCCGATCTGCCGGCCGATCAGGTTGCCGAAGATCACGAAGTACAGAACCATGGTGATCGCCGGCGGCAGCAGCGTCTGCGGCCAGATCCGCATGAAGCGTTTGACCTCGCGGTAGACGATGGTTTGCAGGGCGACCAGGTTGGGACCGAACTCGGAACTCATACCGCCACCTTCGACAGATTTTTCTCCACCAGGGACACGAACAACTCCTCGAGGCGATTGGTTTTGTTGCGCAGGCTCAGCACTTCGATGTTCTGCTGCGCCAACTGGGTGAACAGCGCCGTAATGCCCATGGATTTGTCGACCTGGACTTCCAGGGTATGACTGTCAAGCAACCGGGCGGGGTAGCCGAGCAATTGCGGCGCCGCATGCAGGTCGTTTTTCAGATCCAGCAAAAAGGTTTCCACGTGCAACTGGCCCAGCAATTGTTTCATGCTGGTGTTTTCGACGATGGTGCCGTGGTCGATGATGCCGATGTTGCGGCACAACTGTTCGGCCTCTTCCAGATAATGCGTGGTCAGGATGATGGTGATGCCTTTCTGGTTCAGCTCGGTGAGGAAAGTCCACATCGAACGGCGCAGCTCGATATCAACGCCAGCAGTCGGCTCATCGAGGATCAGTAGACGCGGTTCGTGCACCAGTGCACGGGCGATCATCAGACGACGTTTCATGCCGCCGGACAGCGAACGTGACGGCACATCGCGCTTGTCCCACAGGCCGAGCTGGGTCAGGTACTGCTCGGCGCGCTCCTTGGCGACTTTCGCCGGAATGCCGTAGTAACCGGCCTGGGTCACGACGATGTCGAAGGTCTTCTCGAACTGGTTGAAATTGAATTCCTGCGGCACCACACCGATCGAGCGCTTGAGCGCCGCCGGGTTCTTGTCCAGATCGTGGCCGAAGATATTCACCGTACCGCTGGTCTTGTTGACCAGGGTCGAGAGGATGCCAATGGTGGTGGATTTGCCGGCGCCGTTGGGGCCGAGCAAGGCGAAAAAGTCACCTTCGGCGACGTCCAGATCGATACCACTCAAGGCCTGGAACCCGTTGCCGTAGGTTTTGGTTAGCTGCCGGATGGACAGAGCGGAACTCATATCGGATTTACGCACCAAGAAGGAAGGAAAGGAATAAATAAGGGCGGGCGGCGAGGGAAACAACCGCGGCGCAAGTTCGCAATGGTGCTTGCCGCCGCCGCACAAGTACAGTCAAGTGTGTCGATAGTAATTATCAAGTCAACGCGGTCATGACCGCTTTCTGATAGGCCGCACGCTGCTTCAAACGTTCATACCAGGCTTGCAGGTGGGGTTGCGGGGCGCGCTCGATGGGCATTTCGAACCAGGCATAAATGAAGCTGCCCAGCGGGATGTCACCCATGCCGATGTCATTGCCGGAGAGATAAGGCTGGCTGATCAGGGCATGGTCGGCCATGTTCAGCAATTCATCGCATTCCTTGATCGCGGCGTTGATCGCCTTCCAGTCCTGCTTCTCGGAGGGCGTGCGCAGCACACCCCAGAACACCGTGCGAAACGGCCCGGCGAAGCTCGAAGTGGTCCAGTCCATCCATTTGTCCGCCGTGGCGCGGGCTTGCGCATCGGCCGGATACCAGGCGCTGTCCGGTGCATGTTTGGCCAGCAGATAGCGAACGATGGCGTTGGATTCCCACAGCACGAAACCATCATCTTCGATCACCGGCACCCGGCCATTGGGGTTCATCGCGCGGTACTCGGGCGTGTCGACCACACCAAACGCGCCACCGGCATCGATGGCCTCGTAAGCCAGGCCCAGCTCCTCGGCAGCCCACAGGGGCTTCCTGACGTTCGATGAATTTTTCCGTCCCCAGATCTTCAGCATGACCGCCTCTTTGCACATGAGTGGACGGCCAGCATACGCCGGATCAGGTGCGGCTCAAATCAGTCTGCATATCACCCAGCAGCACCGGCAACTGCTCACTGAACAGATGCGGATAGCACTTTTGCAGGTGCTCGAAGAAGAAGGTCTCCGGCACGTCGGTGAACTGACCGTGATCGAGCAGATACTCCATCAACTGCGCGCCGTCGCGGTTGAACGGGTGGAAAACGCTGTCGTTGATCCCGTCGAACTCCAGCGCTGCGACGTTGAACAGCTCGCACAGTTGCTGGTTGAACGCCGGCGTCGCCTTGATCCAGCGGCCGTCGAGAAACAGCTCGGTGTAGCCATGCATGGCAAACACATCGCTTTTGAGCAACTCGAGCAGCCGCGGCGTCGACAGGTGATTGCGTACATCGGCCAGACCGATGCGCGCCGGGATCCCGCAATGCCGCGCGCAACCGGCGAGCAGCGTGGCTTTCGGCACGCAGTAACTCTGCCCCGCTGCCAGTGCGTAACTGCCGCGCAAGGTTTGCGGATCACGGCTGAAGGTGTAAGGGTTGTAGCGCACCGCCTCGCGCACGGCGTAATAAAGACTGATCGCCTGCTCACGCGGATCATTGCTGGCACCGCGATGCTGCTCGGCGAACTCCACCACTGCCGGGTGGTCACTATCGATGAAGCGGCCGGGGCTCAGATACTCGTGCATGGCGGCAATCTCCTGGGTAACCACGAGTCTAGCGATAGCCTGAGCACAGAGATAACGACGTTTCGGCCAAACCTGAAAGCAAAGCTGCGCAGCAACGAACGATTTCCCACACGTGTTGCCCACCGAACCTACGAAAACCATCCGGGGTTTCCCACGATTTCAATCACCATGCTCTGACCACCCGGATTTACAGATGCCGTCTAAGCTCTGGAGGGTCGATTTGCCTTGGTTCACGGAGGACTGAATATGCTGTTGTTGTGGATACTGGTTTTGATCGTCGGCGTGGCGTATCTCGCCCATCGACGCATCGCCCCGCTGCCCGCGTTGGGCATCGTCGCCGTCTATTTGCTGGCGATGGGGATTTTCAGTCACGCGCCGGGCTGGCTGCTGTTCATCTTCTGGGTCTTGCTGGCAGTGGTCGCCGCGCCATTGCTGTTGCCTGACCTGCGCCGCAAACACTTCACCGCGCCACTGTTCAACTGGTTCCAGAAAACCCTGCCGCCGATGTCGCAGACCGAACGCGACGCAATCGACGCCGGCACCGTATGGTGGGACGGCGAGCTGTTCAGCGGCCGTCCGGACTGGGACAAACTGCTGGCCTATCCCAAAGTGCAGCTGAGCGAAGAAGAACAGGCCTTCATCGATGGCCCGACCGAAGAACTCTGCGCGATGGTCAGCGACTGGCAGATCGGCCAGTCGATGGATCTGCCGCCCGAGGCCTGGACGCACATCAAGGAACACGGCTTTTTCGCCCTGATCATTCCCAAGGAATACGGCGGCAAAGGCTTCTCCGCCTTCGCGCACTCACAAGTGGCGATGAAACTGGCCACCCGCAGCGGCGACCTCGCCTCTACCGTGATGGTCCCGAACTCCCTCGGCCCGGCCGAATTGCTGCTGCATTACGGCACCGATGAACAACGTGATCACTACCTGCCGCGCCTGGCCCGTGGCGACGATATCCCGTGCTTCGCCCTCACCGGTCCGCTGGCCGGTTCCGACGCTGGCGCGATGCCCGACACCGGGATCATTTGCAAAGGCCAGTGGCAAGGTGAGGAAGTCATCGGCCTGCGCCTGAACTGGGAAAAGCGCTACATCACCCTCGGCCCGGTCGCGACCCTGCTCGGCCTGGCATTCAAGGCCTACGACCCGGATCACCTGCTTAGTGAAGAGGAAGACCTTGGCATCAGTCTGGCGCTGATCCCGACCGATACTGCAGGCGTGGAAATCGGTCGTCGTCACCTGCCGCTGGGCGCCGCATTCATGAACGGCCCGAACTCCGGCAAGGACGTGTTCATTCCGCTGGACTACCTTATCGGTGGTCAGGAAATGCTCGGCAAGGGCTGGATGATGCTGATGAACTGCCTGTCGGTCGGGCGTTCGATTTCGTTGCCGGCAGTCGGTACCGGCGCGGCCAAGTTCACCAGTCTGGTGACCGGCCAGTACGCGCAGATTCGTGAACAGTTCAATGTGCCGCTGTCGGCGTTCGAAGGCATCCAGGAAGCGATGGCGCGCATCGGCGGCAACGCGTGGATGATGGACGCCGCCCGCATGCTCACCGCCAACGCGGTGGACCTCGGTCAAAAACCTTCGGTGCTGTCGGCGATCCTCAAATATCACCTCACCGAACGCGGCCGCGAATGCATCAGCCACGCCATGGATGTGCATGGCGGTAAAGCGATCATCATGGGGCCGAACAACTACCTCGGCCGCAGCTGGAACGGCGCACCGATCTTCATCACCGTCGAAGGCGCAAACATCCTGTCACGCAACCTGATGATCTTCGGTCAGGGTGCAATCCGCTGCCATCCGTTCGTACTAAAGGAAATGGCCCTGGCTGGTCGTGCGGACAAGGAACAGGCACTCAAGGAGTTCGATGGCCTGCTGCTCAAGCACATCGGCTTCGCCGTCAGTAATGCCGCCAGTACATTGGTGCTGAACCTCGGGCTCGGTCACTTCGAACATGCACCGGGCGACAGGATCAGCCAAGGCTACTTCCGCGCGCTCAACCGTCAGGCTGCCGCATTCGCCATGCTTGCCGACTTCAGCATGATGCTTCTGGGTGGCGAACTGAAACGTCGCGAACGCCTGTCGGCGCGGCTCGGTGATGTGTTGAGCAACCTGTATCTGGCCTCCGCCTCGCTCAAGCGTTATCACGACCTGGATTCGCCGGCCTACATGGAGCCGCTGTTCCGCTGGGCCATGGAAGAAAGCCTCGGCCAGTCGGAGCGCGCGCTGGATGAACTGCTGAGCAACTTCCCGAACAAGGTCTTCGGCTGCCTGCTGCGGGTTATCGTGTTCCCGTTCGGCCGCCGACACAAAGGCCCGTCGGACAAACTCGGCGCCGAAGTCGCTGCGGTCATCGGTCGCGCCAAAGGCGATCCGGCCCTGGAAGAACTGCTCGCCGGCTGCTACCGCCCGCAATCGGCGGACGATGCCGTGGGCGCACTGCAACACGCCAGCGACCTGCTCAACGCTGCGCAACCTCTGCACAAAAAGCTGCACATCGCGCTGAAAAGCGGCCAGGTCAAACCGGCAGCAGGCGAACATGCCATTGATGCCGCCCTGGAGGCCGGCGTGCTGCAAGCTGTCGAAGCGCAAAGCCTGCGCGACGCCGAAGCGGCTCGCCGCAAGGTGATCGACGTCGATGATTTCGACAAAGACGAACTGACCCAGGCAGAGGGCAAAGTCCGCTGATCCCGGTTTTTGTGAAAAAACGGCGCGAGGGCTTTATACTCCCGCGCCCGTTTTGCTCTTGAGGACTTATCTCGTGTCCAACGTCGTTGCCGATCATCTCGTGTTGCTCGACCACCTGCGCAGTATCCTGGTCGCCGTAGGTGAGGCCGAACAAGTGCCCGAAGAAAGCCATGCCCTGTTCCTCGAGCGCTTCGACGAACTGCTGGCCTCCCTGCCGATCGACCCTATCGAAAGCCAATACCTGGGTCAGGACATCCTCACCCAAGTCATCACCCGCTACCCGCAAATCGCCCACCTGATCCCCCGCGACCTGCTGTGGTTCTTCGCCGGCGACTGCCTGCATTACCTCTCCGACGAAGAAATCGACCTGTACCAGGCCCTCGAAGAACGCCGCTACGACGCCGAACAGAACGACGAACCGTTCGACTGGAACCAGGAAAAACAACTGCTGGCCATGTCCGCACAGGACAGCAAGCACTGATTCTCGACAGGTAATCAAAGGCCCGCATTGGAGATTCCATGCGGGCCTTTTTTCAACATCAAAAACACCCTCACCCTAGCCCTCTCCCGGAGGGAGAGGGGACTGACCGAGGTGTTTAGGCGAAATACGCTGACGTGAGATACCGAGTCGAATGCAGATTCTGAAAAACCCGCAAATTGGCTCCCTCTCCCTCGGGAGAGGGCTGGGGTGAGGGGCGAATCCAACACAGATCCAAAGCAGACCACCCGCTTTTCACCACTCAACAATGAGCGTTAGCGCGAGTGCTTTTGATCTTGATCCACGGGCGACGTCGGAAGGCTGAGTGGAGGGATCGATCCCGCAGCGAAGGAACCCGAGCCTGCGAGGGCCGAACGCAGGAGCTAGCGTTTTGGTTACTTTTTGGCGTCTGAAAAAGTGACTCGCCGTAAGGGCGAAACCGCCATCAGCAACACCCGAAGCAACGGATATACACCCAAAACTTCAAAGCAACCCCTCACTCTCCGGCAACTCATACGCCACAGCCGCATTGCTCCCGCCGGCCAACTTCCCGGGCCTGCCCAACGTCGGCTCCTTCTGCAGACACTCCACCAGATAATCAATAAACACCCGCAACTTCGGCGGCAAATAACGCGTCGGCGAATGCAGCAACCACAACCCGCCATGGTAAGAGGCCAGAAACGTCCAGTCCGGCAACACCTGCACAATCAACTTCTGCTCCAACGCATAACGCGCGGTGAAATACGGCAGACTGCCAATTCCGATGTGCTGCAATACCGCCCCCAACCGCACGCCAGTGTGATTGGCGGCATAGCGCCCCCGCACACCGACCGTGACAGCCTTGCTGCCCTTCTTAAATTTCCAGCGCGCATCGCTCGGGGTTTCACCCAGATAAATACAACTGTGATTGAGCAAGTCGTGAGGATGCGTCGGCGTGCCGTGTTCGGCCAGGTATTGCGGCGTGGCGCAGAGCAAATGATCGATCGTCAGCAACTGCCGACCGACCAGCCCGGCCGGCGGACGATCAGTGATACGAATCGCCAGATCGACATGATCATCGATCAGATCCACCTGACGATCCTCCAACAGCAACTCCACATCGACCTTGGGATAGCGGCGCAGAAAATCCGGCATGTGTGGATGGATCACAAAGCGCCCTACCGCCTTCGGCACGCTGACCCGGACCAGACCTTCCGCTTCGTGGGTGAACTGGCCGCTGATCTCCATCACCGATCTGGCCGCACTGACCATTTCCTGGCAACGCTTGAACACCTCTTCCCCGCCATCGCTCAAACGCAGTTTGCGCGTGGTGCGTTGCAGCAAGCGCGTGGCTAACGCCTTCTCCAGTCGGGAAATACTGCGACTGACCGCCGAGGGTGAGGAACCCATCTGCCGGGCCGCTTCAGAGAAGCTGCCGGTCTCGACAACCTTGACGAAAATCGCCATTTCACCCAGCAGCGGCAGCGGAAGATTGATGCTCACAACGCACAAGTCCTTTGATGTTCGAATGGATTATCACGTTATTGCACGATTCATATAATAAAAACAGAACTTCGATCAGGGCATGGAATATGACGCTTCGCCTGTTTTTTCACAGTGATGACCTCAAGGCGAATGTCGAAGTCCTCGACTGCACACCCCACGAGAACGAATTCGCCGTAGTGCTGCGCGCTACTCTGTTCCACCCGCAGGGCGGCGGGCAGCCTTGCGATACCGGCTGGATCGGTGAAAGCCAGGTCTCGCGGGTGGTGCAAGAGCCGGAGCGCATTGTGCATTTCGTCGACCGACCGGTGCCGCTGGGCATGACTGTTATCCGGGTCGATGAACAGCGCCGCCGCTTCAATACGCGCATGCACTCGGCCGGGCACTTGATCGGACATTTCATTCAGGCCATGGGCTGGATGCCGATCAAAGCGCATCACTGGCCGGACGAAGGTCGGGTGCAATTCAAGCCGGGTGATGGCGCTGAAGAGGTCGACGCGCCAACGCTGCAAACCGGCATCGAGCAGTGGATCGAACACGATCTGCCGCGCCTGACCTCACTGCGCGAAGGCGCGCGGGAAATCAGTTTTGGTGAACTGCCAGCCTATGGCTGCGGTGGCACCCACGTACGCAGCCTGAAGGATCTGGGCACAGTCACGATCGCGTCACTTTCGCAGAAGAAAGGCACGCTGTCCGTCCACTACAGCGTGGATTGAGCATTTCGGACGTTGCCGTCGCGCAGCGTCCGCCGCCGGGGAACCGCAATCGCCGGTTCCGTTGACTATCGATAGATGGACCTAAAACAAATGATGCTAGACGTCGAGCGTCTCGATGAGACGTGCATAAAAAAACTGGCCAACGAAGAAGTCCTCGCCATCCGCGTCAAACGCTTTCTGCCCGAGCCGCTGGCAGTCGAGATTGGCGACAAGATCCTCGCCCCGGGCTTTGAGGGCTACATCAACGCGCCGAGCATCGGCCGCATCGGCATGGCCTTTTATGAGGCGGAAAACCAGCCGCTGCTGATCGAGGACTACTTCGAACGCGCCACCCGCAACATCGACGAACTGCGCCAGCGCTGCGCGCCCTACTCTTCGCCGATCGACACCCTGCGCTGCATGCTCGACGAATCCTGGCCCGCCGGCGCGCATCTGGAAAACCTCTACGGGCGCAAGATGTATGTCGGCTTGTCGCGGGTGGTCAAACCCGGCGTATGCTTTCTCGCCCACCACGACATCTTCGCCAAGGACGCCCCGGACAGTTTTCAGGCACGCAGCCTGGAAGCGCAATTCGCCTGCAACGTCTACCTGAACATGCCCACCGAGGGTGGCGCTTTGCAGATGTGGGAAGACGATATCACCCCGGACCAATTCGATGAAATGCGTGGCGACAGTTATGGCATCGAGCCGTCGCTGCTGGGACCACCAGCGCTCGAAGTGCGCCCGCAGCCCGGCGATTTCATCATGTTCAACTCGCGCCGCATGCACTCGGTGACCCCGGGCGTAGCGGATCCGCGTTTGAGCCTGTCGTTCTTTGTCGGCTATCGCGGCAATGCTTCCCCTCTGACTTTCTGGAGCTGACATGCTTTCCAATTACCTGGGCGAATTTCTCGCATTGGCGACTATCCACTTCCTCGCCGTCGTTGCACCCGGCCCGGACTTCGCCGTGACCATCCGCCAGAGCGTGCGCTTCGGACGCCTCGTCGGCATCTGCACCGCGCTGGGCATAGGCGCGGGGATTTCCGTGCATGTGCTGTATACCTTGCTCGGCGTCGGCGCCTTGATGCACACCACGCCTTGGCTGCTCACCGTCGCCAAGGTTGTCGGCGGTGCCTACATCCTTTATCTGGGCGTCAGCCTGATCCGCAGCAAACCGAAAAGCAGCGTCGAAGGCGAAAAAAACGCTGACGAGCCGCTGGTCGAACAGTCGCTGTTCAAAGCCTTCAGCACCGGTTTTCTGACCAATGCGACCAACCCCAAGGCCACGCTGTTCTTCCTGGCGATCTTCACCACGATCATCAGCGCCAGCACACCGCTGCAGATCCAGGCGCTCTATGGATTGTGGATGTGCTTCGTCAACGCGCTGTGGTTCGTCATCGTCGCGCTGTTTTTCTCCAGCAACAAAGTGCGCCTGCTGTTCATGCGCCTCGGCCACTGGTTCGAGCGCAGCATGGGCGTCATTCTGATTCTGTTCGCCGGACGCCTGATGCTGTCGATGTAATCCACCCCAAAAAGTCCCGGCCATCACTCGCCGGGACTTTTTCATTTGTGCGTCTCTTTTGCATTTCTGTGCGACAGATCAAGTTTGCGACTCCCTTTCCCAGCGCTCGCAGTGTTAGGTTTACAAAATGTTTCTGTCACAAGCGTCAGAAATACTTTCCCAATCCTTTGCAAAGGAATGCCTGTTCCATGGTCTTTTCCCTGAAAAAACTGGCCGCCGCCACTCTGGTCATGGCCAGCCTCGCCACGTTTACCAGCGCCGCACAAGCCAACATCACTGCCGAGCAAAGCGCAGCGATCCTGAAATCCTTCGACGGCAAGAGCTTGACGGATTTCCGCAGCTTCCTTGGCAGCCTGGCGAAAAGCGACCTGGCCAAGACGGATAACCTCAACCCGTCCATCAGCGCCTTCCTCGACAACAAGACCCTGAACGCCGAACAGCAGAATGAAATCCACCGTCTGCTGGGTATCTACACTCGAGTGAAATACGGCAAGGCGGCGCTGGAAACCCTGCGTCAACTCGTCGAGATTCCAACCTTCCGCAAGGACGGCGTGGCGCAGCACGACAACCCGGAATTCATCAAGATTGCCGGCGAGATTCAAAAGCTCTCCGAATCCTTTGGTTTGAAATTCCGCAACATCGATAACCGTGTCTACGAAATATCTCTGGACGGCAAAGGCGACGAAGTCGTCGGTATTCACGCGCACGCTGATGTGGTGCCAGTGACCCCGGAAATCTGGGTGCTGAAAGACGGCACCAAGCTCGACCCGTTCAAAGTCACGCTGATTGGTGATCGCATGTACGGTCGCGGTACCGAGGATGACAAAAACGCCATTGTCGTCGCGCTGTACGCCATGAAAGTGATCAAGGACGAGAAGCTGCCACTGGCACGCAATTTCAAATTGCTGGTCGACACCACCGAAGAAACCAGCGGCGACGCCATCCCGTACTACTTCGAGCGCAACCCGACGCCGAACTACAACATGGCGCTGGACGGCGGCTATCCGGTGGTGATTGCCGAGAAAGGCTACGGCACGGTGATGGCCAACTTCGCCAAGCGCAAAGGCGAAGGCAACGGCGCGGAAATCGTTTCGATGACCGGCGGCAAGGCGACCAACCAGATTCCATCGGCTTCGGTGGTCACCCTGGTAACCGACAAGCCTGCCGAGCTCGCCGCCAGTCTGCAAAAATCCGGCGACGCCTATGCCAAAGCCAACGGTGGCGACTTCCAGGTCGCTGCGAAGGTTGATGGTAAAGACTTGAAACTGACCGTCACCGGGGTTTCTGCGCACTCCTCGGAACCAGAGTCCGGCGTCAACCCGGTCGCGCGGATGTTGAGCTTCATCAACAGCCTGGACGGCAAAGTCGCGCTCAAGCACAACCAGTTCACCGACGCGGCGCGTTATGCCGACGACAACTGGGGCCTGGATTACTTGGGTAAAAAACTTGGCGTGGGCTTCTCCGATTCGTTCATGGGACCACTGACCACCTCGCTGACCTATGTCGGCGAGGACGACAAAGCCTTCAAACTGGCGGTAAACCTGCGGGTGCCGAAGGGTAAATCCCCGGAGAAGCTCAAGGCCGAGATCGCCGAGAAACTGGACGCCTGGAGCAAGCAGACTCACGTTGCCGTGGCGTTCGACTACTCAGTGGCAGAACCGATGTACCGCAATCCCGAAGGTGAGTGGGTCAAGGCGCTGCTCGCGGTGGCCAGCGAAAACCTCGGCATGAAGTCGGAATTCGGTACTTCCGCTGGCGCGACTTCGGTTCACGAATTGCCGAACGGCGTGCAATTCGGCCTGGCGCGACCGGAAGCCAAATACACCGGCCACACCGATGGCGAATTCAAGACCGTCGAGCAGTTCCTGCTGGATCTGCAGATCGTCACGGAAATGATGGGGCGTGTCGGGCAATTGCCGAAGCTCTGATGCGCTGTTTTAACCCGGTCGCTTGTGACCGGGTTAAACATAAGAAAGGACCCGCATCGGGTCCTTTTTTTTGCCCCCACAAAACGCGCGCGTCGAGGCTGTCAGCCCCCTGAGCAGGTCGGACTCCGATCGCCTGCAACCGACACCCAACTTCGTTGCACTTGCAATCACATGCAAGCCTTGAGTAAGGTGCAGGCACGACGGAACGTACGGAGATCGTGGAATGATGGGCTTTTCCAGCTTCACTAAGACGCCAGAAACCAGTCTGGCCGCTCAGGCCTGCATCGATAAGATCCGCACAGTTCCACCGCAGCAGACTGCGGGCTCTTCCTCGCCGCTGCTCACCATGGTCGATATCGCCAATCGCCTCGAGAGGGATCCGGGAACAGCCAGGCATATCTGGGTCATCCGCTCCAGCAAACAGAGCCAAACCGCAAATGCCCACACCCGGATCAGCGCCTGGCCCCTGCGTTTGAACGCCACAGCCCGCTGCAGTGAGAGACCGCTGCTGTACCTGACCACTTCGGCAACATCGGCCGAGTTGTGTGCACTTTCCAATGAATCGGCCCATCGCGGCATTCTGTGCAATGACATCGAAACCTTGCCTTCACGCTGGCCCAAGGGGGCTCATCCCTGGGTGCCACTCTGGCTGGTCGCCAACACGCACTGCCTGCCCTTTGACCCCGCCAGCGGTGCCGAAGCGCAGGCCATTACCCTGGCGGCTTTGCAAAGTCTGTATGTGGAAGGCAACGACGGTTTTTATTACATGGCACTTCACGATGAGCCCAGTGACTTCATCACTCCAACCAACCGACTCCGCGCCAGCGAAGCTTTCAAGGGCATGTACCGGCTCAGCAGCATCGATGTCGATTCAGCGCGCCCTAAAGTGCGCTTGCTCGGGGCGGGGCTGGCGTTGCAGTCGGTGACGACGGCGGCGCAGCTGCTACGCGAGGACTGGGGCGTGGCCAGCGAACTGTGGAGCTGCCCCAGCTATACCCGCCTTGCCCGCGATGCGGACAATGCGCACCGCTGGAATCGCCTGCATCCGGAGATGCCGCGCAGGTCAGCGCATTTGTTCGACTGCCTGGACAACGAGGATTGGCCGGTGGTGGCCGTGACCGGGTATGGCCGGCATGTCGCCGAGCAGATCGGTGCACATGTGAAATCACGGTTCGTGGCCATCGGTGCCGACTCGATCGGGTCCGCCATGGGCCGGGTGGATGAGCGCTGGATCGTGGTGCTGGCCCTGCAGGTTCTGGCTGAGGAAGGCGTCATCAGCCGAGCGTTCATCCAGCAGGCCATGGATCGGTACCTGCTTCAATGAAAAGCTCCCTCACTTCCCCCGCCCACTGCTGCGCGCCGCGCTGGCCGCGCGCTCGAGGGCATCGCTGAAAAGCCGTTGCTCGGCGTCGTCAAATTGCGACAAGAACAGTTCGTCCACTGCGCCTTCGTAGATGGCCCACATTTTCTTGCGTAATGCCTTGCCCTGCTCGGTGATGCTGGCATACGCGCCGCGACCGTCATCGCTGGCGCGGCTGCGGATGACCAGACCTTCGGCTTCCAGGCGGTCCACCAGACGCGTCAGGTTGTAGCGCTCGATGGCCATCACATCTGCCAGTTCGTTCATTCGCCGGCTGCCATCGGGGCCGCTTTCCAACCCCCATAACGCGTCGTACCAGGCATAGGCCGGAAGCCCGGCGGCCGCCAGCCGACGCTCGATCTCGCGGATCAGGCAGCGGTGTGCCCTGACGAATCTGAACCAGGTATCCGGCTCGTTGGAGGACATACATCACCTTTTTCATGAAATCGATTTAGTTGCAATTGTAGCGCACGGCAGGCTAAGTTCTTTCACGTAGTTGCAACTGCAACTACAAACTCGAAGGCTGGCGCTGACCCACGCCCCTTGGTCAGGCACCAAACGACTCGGTGCTGCTGCAATGTTCAGGAGACGACAACGATGGCACAACAACCCGCTTTTCTCGACGAGGATCCACAAGAGACTCGCGAATGGCTCGAATCGATTGAGTCGGTGGCGAGTGTCGAAGGACGCCCTCGCGCCCACTATCTGATCGATCAGATGTTGGATTTCGACGCCAACCGTCACGGTGACTTCTACGGGCGCGTGACGACGCCCTACGTCAATACGATCCCGGTCGAACGCCAGCAACCCTACCCCGGCGACCTGGCCGTGGAGCGCCGGATCAATGCCTATATCCGCTGGAACGCGCTGGCCATGGTGCTGCGCGCCGGCAAACATTCGAACGTGGGCGGACACATTGCGTCCTACGCATCGGCGGCGGTTTTGTACGACGTCGGCTTCGAGCATTTTTTCCGTGGCCGCACCGAGCAGTTCGCCGGCGACATGGTGTACATCCAGGGCCACTCCTCACCTGGCATCTATGCACGGGCGTATCTGGAAGGACGCCTGAGTGAAGAGCAACTGGACAACTTCCGCCGCGAGACCGATCGTGACGGTATCTCATCCTATCCCCATCCACGGCTGATGCCGGAGTTCTGGCAATTCCCTACGGTGTCCATGGGGCTCGGGCCAATTACCGCCGCGTATCAGGCACGGTTCATGCGTTACCTGGAAGATCGCGGGCTGAAGGAACATCAGGGGCGAAAAGTCTGGGCATTTCTCGGCGACGGTGAAATGGACCAGCCGGAATCCCTGGCGGCGATTTCTCTCGCGGGCCGGGAAAAGCTCGACAATCTCATCTTTGTCGTCAACTGCAATCTGCAGCGCCTGGATGGACCGGTGCGCGGCAACAGCAAGGTGATTCAGGAGTTTGAAAGCCTGTACCGGGCGGCTGGGTGGAATGTACTCAAGGTAATCTGGGGCAGCGGCTGGGATGCCCTGTTGCAGAAGGACAGGACCGGCCTGCTGCGCCAGCGGATGATGGAGTGCGTCGACGGCGACTATCAGAACTACAAGTCGCAGAACGGCGCCTATGTGCGGGAGCATTTCTTCGGCAAATACCCTGAGCTGCTGGAGCTGGTCAGTGACCTGAGCGACGACGACATCTGGAAACTGTCCCGTGGTGGCCACGATCCGGAGAAAGTCCACAACGCGTACGCCGCCGCCATGCGCCACATCGGCGGACCGACCGTGATCCTCGCCAAGACGGTGAAGGGTTTCGGCATGGGCGAAGCCGGTGAAGGTCAGAATATCAACCACCAGCTCAAGAAGATGGGCGACGACGCGGTCAAGGCGTTCCGTGATCGGTTCGGACTGGAACTCAGTGACGATCAGCTCGGCGACATGCCTTACCTCAAACCGGCTGCGGACAGCGTCGAAAGCCTGTACCTGCAAGCCAGGCGTAGCCAGTTGGGCGGTTACATCCCGGCCCGTTTCAATGCCGTGGCACCATTGCAGGTCCCGCCTTTGTCGGCGCTGGATACACAGCTCAAAGGGACTGGCGAGCGGGAGATCTCCACGACCATGGCGTTCGTGCGCATCCTCGGCACGCTGCTCAAGGACCCGAACATTGGCAAACTGATCGTGCCGATCGTGCCCGATGAATCACGCACCTTCGGTATGGAAAGCCTGTTCCGCCAGATTGGCATCCACTCCCACGTCGGCCAGCTCTATACGCCTCAGGACGCCGGCCAACTGAGTTATTACAAGGAGGCCAGAGATGGCCAGATCATGCAGGAAGGCCTGAACGAATCCGGCGGAATTTCTTCCTGGATCGCCGCGAGCACTTCCTACAGCACCCACGCCGTAATGACGGTGCCCTTCTATATTTTCTACTCGATGTTCGGCTTCCAGCGCGTCGGTGACCTCGCTTGGGCGGCAGGTGACGCCCGTGCCCGGGGCTTCCTGCTCGGCGCCACGTCCGGCCGGACCACGCTGATGGGCGAAGGCCTGCAGCACGACGACGGCCATAGCCATGTCCTGTCCTCCACCATCCCCTGCTGCGTGTCCTACGACCCCACTTACGCCTATGAACTGGCGGTGATCATCCAGGACGGGATGCGGCGGATGTATGCCGAAAACGAGGATATCTTTTACTACATCACGCTGCTCAACGAGAACTACGCCCATCCGCCGATGCCCGAGGGTGTCGAGCAAGACATCCTCAAAGGCATGTACCGGCTCAGCGCCAGTGCGCAGCCCGACGAAGGCAAGCATGTGCAACTGATGGGTTGCGGTTCGATCCTGCAGGAAGTCGTCGCCGCAGCCCAATTGTTGGAGCGGGATTTTGCCGTCAGCAGTGACGTATGGAGCGTCACCAGCCTGACCGAACTGCGTCGGGAGGGCCAGGATGCCGAACGCTGGAACCTGCTTCATCCACAACAGACGCCTCGCATCAGCTATGTTGAAAGCTGCCTGCAGGATGCACAGGGTCCGGTGGTGATCGCGACCGACTATATGAAAATATTCGCCGATCAGATCCGCCCGTTCGTGCCCAATCGCCGCTTCGTCGCCCTGGGCACTGACGGTTTCGGCCAATCGGACACCCGCGAATCGTTGCGTCGGTTTTTCGAAGTGGATCGCCATTTCATTGCCTTGGCGGCCCTGAAAGCGCTGGCTGACGACGGAGCGATAACACGGGAAAAAGTCGCCGAGGCGATTGTTCTTTATGGGATTGACCCCGAGAAGCAGAATCCTGCAGCTGTATGATTGGGTGATTCCATTGAAACTGGAAAGGCACCCTGCACTGGTTCCAGGGCAGGGTCCTTTTTTTTGCCGCTACAAAACGCGCACAAACAAAAACGCCGATCATCACTGATCGGCGTTTTTGTGAAATTGGAGCGGGAAACGAGACTCGAACTCGCGACCCCGACCTTGGCAAGGTCGTGCTCTACCAACTGAGCTATTCCCGCAAATGGCGTCCCCTAGGGGACTCGAACCCCTGTTACCGCCGTGAAAGGGCGGTGTCCTAGGCCACTAGACGAAGGGGACACGCTACCCCGGAACACATGGTGTGTGTTTCGGTGTCCAGATCCGCATCCGAAGACTTGGTTCTGGTTTCACTCAGCACCGCCCGAAAGCACTGCTGTTTAAAATTGGAGCGGGAAACGAGACTCGAACTCGCGACCCCGACCTTGGCAAGGTCGTGCTCTACCAACTGAGCTATTCCCGCATTGGCGTCCCCTAGGGGACTCGAACCCCTGTTACCGCCGTGAAAGGGCGGTGTCCTAGGCCACTAGACGAAGGGGACACACTACAACATTCACTCCCTGCCGCGTTTCGCTGTGTGCTTTACGCTGCAAGTGGCGCGCATTCTATGGATGGATTGAGAGGTCGTCAACCCCCTGATATAAATTTATTTAAATCAATGACTTCGACCTGGATTAAGGGCTGCGCAGGGCTTTTCCGTCATCCGAAACCTGACGCCTATATTCCGCCACTCGCCAAGACGTTATAGTCCACCGCACAGTGATGGCAATCTGCACATCAAGCGCCAGCATTCATCTATACAGCCGGCGGCCGATACAGATTGCAGCAGCCGATCAAACCCGTCGAGCGGCGCTAGGCGCCTAAATGCCCAGCCACTACACTCGCATGCGAACCCTATAAAGAGGTCTTACCGGTGACACCACTCATGATCACCCTGCTAGTCGTAGCCGGGATCGCAATTCTGATCGCCATTGGCTACATGAACCATGTGGTGGAAAACAATAAACTGGAGAAGGCCCGCACCAAAGTCGAACTCAACGACCGCCTGCGCCGCTGCGGTGAACTGACCGAAACCTTCCCCGGCCAGTTCATGACCCCGGCGCTCAAGCTGCTGCTGACCCGCCTGGAACTCAACGTCTGCCAGCGCCTGCTCAATCTGGAAAAAACCAGCGCGACCAACAAGGCCCGCATCACCGAACTCAGTGCCCTGGTGGCCCAGGGCGAATCGATCCCGGTCAACAACCCGCCGGCGCCGATCCTGACCGAAGCCAAGGCCAAAGACGTACGCTTCCTCCTCGAAGCCCTGCACGGCCAGATCACCCGCGCCGCCCACGACGGCTTCCTGCCACCGAACGAAGCCAAACAATGGATTCGCGAAGTGCGCCACATCCTTGTTCTGCTGCACATCGAATTCTTTAACAACCTGGGCCAACAGTCCCTGCAACAAAACCAACCCGGCCAGGCCCGCCTCGCCTTCGAACGTGGCGTGCAATATCTGCGCAAACAACAGGATCCGCAGATGTACGCCGAGCAACTGCAATACCTGGAAAAACTCCTCGCCCGCGCCAATGCCCAGGTCATGGACAAGATTGCCCCGGTTGAAGGTGAAGAAAACCAATTGACCGCTGGTTTGAAGGATGTCGAAGCGGATGCGGACTGGAAGAAGAAAGTGATTTACGACTGAGGCGCGAATGCCGGGAAAGAAGCCACCGTAATCGGTGGCTTTTTTGTGGGTGGTTAAAGAGGGTGTGATTTGAAGATCGCCATCGCGAGCAGGCTCGCTCCCACAGAAAAGCAAGAGCAAAAGATCGCAGCCTCTGGCAGCTCCTACCTACGATGAGCGTTAGCTCGAGTTCCGCTTTTGATCCTGGAGCCCGTCGGCAGGCTGAGTGGAGGGATTGATCCGGGCGTGGGAGCGCAGCGACCGTACGACGCAGTCGTACACAGCGGGAGGAGGTGCAGCGAAGCAAACCGGAGACGCTGCGCCCGGATCGATCCCGTAGCGAAGGAACCCCGAGCCCAAGCGAGCGGGCCGAACGTCAGGGCACAGCCTTTTGGTTCCTTTTTGGCGTTTGAAAAAGGGACTCGCCGTAAGGGCGAAACCGTAATCAGCAACCCCCGAAGCAACGGATATTCACCCAAAACCCCAAGAGCCTGGTCGGCCCAGAGGCCGCCAAGGCTCAAAGCCGAAAATGCCCAACCATCGAGCGCAACTCCCCCCCCAACTGCGCCAGCTCAACACTCGAAGCCGCATTCCCGCGCATCGCCAGCGAAGAGTGATCCGCGCTCGCGCGAATCTGCGTGACACTGCGATTGATTTCCTCCGCCACCGAACTCTGCTCCTCCGCCGCCGCCGCAATCTGCTGATTCATCTGCTGAATCAACGACACCGCCGCCGCAATACTCCCCAGCGCACTCTCGGTCTGCAACGCATCACTGACCGCCAGCTTCACCAGCTCGCCACTGCTGCGAATCTGCTGCACCGACGACTGCGCCGCCGCCCGCAAGGCACTGACCAGACGCTCGATCTCCTCGGTCGATTGCTGCGTGCGCCGTGCCAGTGCGCGCACCTCATCGGCCACCACCGCAAATCCCCTGCCCTGCTCACCGGCCCGCGCCGCTTCGATGGCCGCGTTCAGCGCCAACAGATTGGTCTGCTCGGCCACGCTCTTGATCACCTCCAGCACCGTGCCGATATTCTGAATCTCGGCGCTGAGGCTCTCGATACTCGAACTGGCGGAAGTCGCCGAATCGGCCAACTGCTCGATCCGCGCCATGCTCTGGCGCACAACCTGCTGGCCGCTCTCGACCTTGTCATCCGCTGTCTGCGCTGCCAGCGCCGCTTCTTCGGCATTGCGCGCGACGTCATGCACAGTGGCGGTCATCTGATTCATGGCCGTGGCCACCTGCTCGGTTTCTTCTTTCTGGCTGTTGACCTCCAGGTTGGTTTGCTCAGTCACTGCTGACAGCGATTGCGCGGAACCGGCCAGGCGTTCGATCCCGGCCTGCAAGCCACTGACAATCGTGCCAAGGCCTGCAGCCATCTGCTGCATCGCCAGCATCAACTGACCCATTTCATCGCGGCGCGTCACCTCGACCTTCGCCGTCAGATCACCCGCAGCAATCTGCTGAGCCACGCGAATCACACTGCGCAGCGGCGCCACGATCAGCCGCGTGATCACCCAGGCGGCGAGCAATCCGACCAACAAGGCCAGCGCCGAGGAGCCGATGATCAGCATCGAGTTCTTCTTCAGCTCGGCCTGCATCGAAGCGTCTTCGGCGACATAGGCCTGATTCACTCGATCCATCACCTGCGCGGCACGCTGATGCAGTTGGTCGTAGACAGTTTTTTCCTGCGCCAGCAGGCCAGTGTATTCAGCGAGTTTTTCGTTGAACCCGGCGATGTGCCCCGACACTTCATTGAGCACGGTCAGATAGCCCTCGTCCTTGACCGTGGTTTTCAGCGCCTCGGCCTGCTCTTGTGCTTGCGCCGCCTGTTCAATATTGCCTTGACCCGCATTGTCGGGATCGCCCTTGCGACTCTGATCCAGGCGCACGCGCGCTTCGTTCATTGCCTGCAACATCAGCCGCGAGACCTGACTGACCTGACTGGCCTGTTCGATGAACTGGGCGCCGTCCTTGCCCTCGGTGTCTTTCAGCGTGTAGGCGCCATCATCGGCGAGCCCGGCCTGCAACACGTCGAGATTATTGGCCACGCTGGACACCGACCAACTGGCCATTTCCAGCGCGAGGTCCTTGGCCTGGCTCAGCGAAACGAATTCATCGAACGCCTTGCGATACGCGCCCAGCGCTTGCTCGACATCGCTCATCACCGGCACATTGGCCGGCGTATGCGCCTTGAGCTCACCGGCAAGGACGATCAGCCCATCGACACCTTCGCGCAGGGCATCGGCGGTTTTCGGATTGCCACGCAGGGCGTACTCCTGCTCGAGCAGACGCACCTTGAGCAGGCCGCTGTTGAGCGCAGACATCTGCTTCAAGCCGTCGAAACGCAGACTGATGGCTTGCAGGGACCAGACCCCGATCGCCGCGACCAATGCAGTCAGCAGCAAGACCAGCACAAATCCGATACCCAGTTTTTTCGCCATACCGAGGTTGGCAAAACGTCCTTGCACGGCCGAAATCATTGCGCGTAGTCCCCTGCCAAAGTCTGTTGCCGAAGATTCGCAACGGGCTCGAACCAGCACAAGTCTCGGGCGTCGGAATAATGGCAAAAAGCTACGCCCGCGTCGTTTTCAGAATGCTGGAGGTCGATCCGCGCAGGTATTGCGGAAAAACTGCCGGGCACGCGGGTCGCAGGCACAGGCGACATTGATGCGCTGCCAGTCACCGGCCTCGCCGCTGGGACTGAAGGCGTCCGCTGCCGATAACTCCAGCCCGCAACGCTGCGCCTGCCTGCGCACCAACGCCTGATCCTTCAACCGCGCCCGCGCCCAGATGAACAGCCCGCCAACCGGCTTGCCGAACACTTCCCAGTCGGCATCTTCCAGGGCCTGCAGGGCCGCCGCGCGATCAGCATTCAAGCGCTGGCGCTGACGCTGCACCAGTTTGCGATACGCGCCCGTCGCCATCAGGCGGGCCAGCACTGCCTCGGCCAGCCTTGAACAACCCAGGCCGCTGATCATCTTGACCTCGGCCAGGCGCATGACGAGTTCGCGCTCAGCCAGCACAAAACCCACCCGCAACGAACTGCTCAGGGTCTTGGAGAAACTGCCCACATAGATGACCCGCCCCTCATGGTCCAGCGCCGCGAGGCGGGTGCCGTTGCCCGTGTGCAGATCGGCATAGACATCGTCCTCGATCACGCGCAGATCGTAGGTCTTGCTCAGTTGCACGATGCGCTGGGCGACAGCGGGCGTCAGGCAACTGCCGGTGGGATTGTGGTGGTGACTGCCGATGAACAAAGCGACGGGACGAAACTGACGCAGCACCGATTCAAGCATTTCGATGTCCGGCCCGTTCGGCGTACGTCGGACTTCGAGCATGCGTACGCCGTGCATGCGCAACAGGTCAAACAACGGTGCATGACCAGGCGTTTCCACCACCACACAGTCGCCGGCCTTGAACAAGGTGCGCACGATCAGATCCAGCGCATGACTGGCGCCGCTGGTGCTCATCAACCGGCTGCCACAGGCTTCGATATTCATCGTTTTGAGACGCTTGACGATCTGCTCGCGCAACGCTGGCAGGCCCAGCGGCGAGCTGTAATTGAACAGACTGGCCATGTCGGTCCGCGCTACCTCGCGTAACGCGTAGCTGAGGTCGTCGGGCTCACGCCAGCTCGGCGGCAGGCTGCCCTGCCCCAGCTTAAGGCGACTGGTCGTGGCGCTCATCTCATCACACCAGGCATGGAGCCCCTCGAACACGCCCAGTTCCGGCTCTGCACCGCTCACGGTCGCCGACGCCGCGACGATAAATCCGGCCCCCTGACGCGTGGTCAGAATACCCTGCGAAACCAGGCGCTCGCAGGCTTCGACGACGCACGACTGGCTGAGCAGATTGCCCCGGGCGATTTGCCGCACAGAGGGCAACCGGGTGGCCGGCGGGATGCCGCTTTGCACGATCCAGTCCGTCAGTCCGTCCACAATCTGCTGCACGACCGGCACCATTGCCTGTCGGTCAATTCTCAGTTCCATGAGCTCGCAAACTCCTGTCAGTTTTGCTGGCAGCAGTAAATCACAGCCGCGCCGCCGAGGCTGTGCGACAACGCCGCCAAATGCAGCAGTTCTAACTATTTGATACACATTGTTTAACGGATTCACGCCCACAGAACGCGGGACAAAAAAACCCGCACGAAGGCGGGCTCTTTAGAAGCGGACACATTCAGAACGCCGTCACGCCACCGTCCACCGCCAGTGAGTGCCCGGTAGTGAACGCCGCGCCATCGCTGCACAGGTACAGCACCGCACTGGCGATTTCCTCGACCTTGCCGATGCGCCCGACCGGGTGCATGGCGTTGGCGAATTCGCCCTTCTTCGGATCGGCTTCGTAAGCACGCCGGAACATGTCCGTATCGATCACCGCCGGGCACACCGCGTTGACGCGGATTTTCTTCTTCGCATATTCGATTGCCGCCGATTTGGTCAGGCCGATCACTGCATGTTTCGACGCCGCGTAGATACTCATTTTCGGTGCCGCGCCCAGCCCGGCCACCGATGCCGTGTTGACGATCGCCCCACCGCCCTGAGCCAGCAGCAACGGCAACTGATACTTCATGCACAGCCAGACGCCTTTGACGTTGACGCCCATGATCGCGTCGAATTCGTCGAGCGAACCGTCGGCAAGTTTGCCTTTCTCGATTTCGATCCCGGCGTTGTTGAAGGCGTAGTCGAGCCGACCGTAGGTATTGATCACCTCGTCCATCAGATTTTTTACATCACTTTCCAGCGTTACGTCGCAGCGCACGAAGGCCGCTTCGCCACCGGCTGTACGAATCAGCGCCACCGTGCCTTCACCACCGGCCGCATCCAGGTCAGCCACCACGACTTTCAGGCCCTGCGCGGCAAACGCCAGAGCGGTCGCCCGGCCGATGCCGTGGGCCGCTCCCGTGATTACAACCACCTGACCGGAAAACGTCATGCTCATGGATATGTCCTCGAAGGCAAAGAAGCCGGGATGTTGGCGTTGCAGCATAGCCAGCTGCGGTGGCGGTGCGTCAGCACTATCCAGAAGCCGTTTATGGGTCCATGCGTTGCAGTGATAAAACCCCACCTGCAACCATCACTGCACTGGATCGACCTGCATTCGCCGTATCAGCCAACCTTGCGACATCGGCGCTGAAGGTCTATCAACAAAGCTTCATTCCGTTCGAGTGCCTGTCATGACCAACCAGACCAATCGCCAGTTCCTGCTCGCCAAACGCCCAGTGGGCGCCGCGACCCGCGAGACTTTCACTTATCAGGAAGTACCGGTCGGCGAACCACAGGCGGGACAGATTCTGGTCAAGAACGAATATTTGTCTCTGGATCCGGCCATGCGCGGCTGGATGAACGAAGGCAAGTCCTACATCCCGCCGGTCGGCCTCGGTGAAGTCATGCGCGCACTGGGCGTGGGAAAAGTCATCGCCTCGAACAATCCCGGTTTTGCCGTGGGCGATTACGTCAACGGTGCCCTCGGCGTGCAGGATTATTTCCTCGGCGAGCCGCGCGGCTTCTACAAGGTCGATCCGAAACTCGCACCATTGCCGCGTTACCTGTCTGCGCTGGGCATGACCGGCATGACCGCCTACTTCGCCCTGTTAGATGTGGGCGCCCCAAAAGCCGGTGACACCGTGGTGCTGTCCGGCGCGGCAGGTGCGGTGGGCAGCGTCGCCGGGCAGATCGCCAAAATCAAAGGCTGCCGCGTCGTCGGCATTGCCGGCGGTGCCGACAAGTGCAAATTCCTCATCGACGAGTTGGGCTTCGACGGCGCCATCGATTACAAGGCTGAAGACGTGGTGGCGGGACTGAAGCGCGAATGTCCGAAAGGCGTCGACGTGTACTTCGATAACGTCGGCGGCGACATTCTCGATGCGGTGCTGAGCCGCTTGAACATGAAGGCGCGGGTGGTGATCTGCGGCGCGATCAGCCAGTACAACAATAAAGAGGCGGTCAAGGGGCCGGCCAATTACCTGTCACTACTGGTCAATCGCGCGCGTATGGAAGGTTTTGTGGTGATGGACTACGCCGCGCAGTTTGCCAGTGCCGCGCAGGAGATGGCCGGCTGGATGGCCAACGGGCAGCTCAAGAGCAAGGAAGATGTGGTTGAAGGGCTGGAGACGTTCCCGGAGACGCTGATGAAACTGTTCAACGGTGAGAACTTTGGCAAATTGGTGTTGAAGGTTTAAGACAGAAGATCAAAAGATCGCAGCGTTCCGCAGCTCCTACAGGTGTTCACATGGCTCTGTAGGAGCTGCCGAAGGCTGCGATCTTTTAGGCGATTTCGGCTACGACCGCGGCCAAGGCTTGGGTCGGGTTCGCCGCCTGGCTGATCGGGCGACCGATCACCAGGTAATCGGAACCGGCACCCAGCGCCTGACGCGGGGTCAGAATGCGGCGCTGATCGTCCTGCGCGCTGCCCGCCGGGCGAATCCCCGGGGTGACCAGTTGCAGCGACGGGTGCGCGGTTTTCAGCGCCGACGCCTCCAGCGCTGAACACACCAGACCGTCCATCCCGGCCTTCTCGGCCAGGGCCGCCAGCCGCAGCACTTGCTCCTGCGGTTCGATGTCCAGACCGATACCCGCCAGATCCTCGCGCTCCATGCTGGTCAGCACGGTCACACCGATCAACAGCGGTTGCGGGCCGCTGCGCTTGTCCAGCTCTTCACGGCAGGCGGCCATCATGCGCAGGCCACCGGAGCAGTGCACGTTGACCATCCACACGCCCATCTCCGCAGCGGCTTTCACGGCCATCGCCGTGGTGTTGGGGATGTCGTGGAATTTCAGGTCCAGGAACACTTCGAAGCCCTTGTCACGCAGGGTGCCGACGATTTCCGCCGCGCAACTGGTGAACAGTTCCTTGCCCACTTTGACCCGGCACAGTTTCGGGTCCAACTGGTCGGCCAGCTTCAGTGCGGCGTCACGGGTGGGAAAATCCAGGGCGACGATGATAGGAGTCTGGCAGGCGGACATGGATGGGCTCTCAGGCTGGTCGAAAACGGCGCGCATTGTAGCGGAACCGGCGGCGGCGCGGCACCCGATGATCGGTAAATCGTCGCGCCGGCGGTGTTCAGCGTAGCCGCCACGGTCATTGTGTCGACTCCGATACACAACCGACACGCCGGCAACACGCACCCGGGTTAGCCTCGCCCGGCGCAACACGCCCTTACAACAGCACTTCCCGCCTCCCGGCTGGACGCCTATGCTGAAACCACCCCTGGTAGTGAACAGCCCCATGCCCAACGCCCCGACAACCGTGACGGATGAAAGCAAAGACGACAAGCGCTGGAGCATCCGCGCGCTGATCGTCGACGATGACGTGCCGATCCGTGAGCTGATGATCGATTACCTCGCCCGCTTCAACATCCACGCCAGCGGCGTCACCGACGGAGCGGCAATGCGCCAGGCGCTGCAGGCCGAACACTTCGATGTCATCGTCCTCGACCTGATGCTCCCCGGCGAGGACGGTCTGTCGCTGTGCCGCTGGCTGCGTGCCGAATCGGACATCCCGATCCTGATGCTCACCGCTCGCTGCGAACCCACCGATCGCATCATCGGCCTGGAACTGGGCGCCGACGACTACATGGCCAAGCCTTTCGAACCGCGCGAACTGGTGGCCCGCATCCAGACCATCCTGCGCCGCGTGCGCGACGACCGCACCGAGCAGCGGGCGAACATTCGCTTCGACCACTGGCGCCTGAACAGCGTCCTGCGCCAAGTGATCGCCGACGACGGCCTGGTAGTGCCGCTGTCCAACGCTGAGTTCCGCCTGCTCTGGGTCTTCCTCGAACGCCCGCGCCGCGTGCTCAGCCGCGAACAACTGCTCGACGCCGCCCGCGGTCGCTCGATCGAAGCATTCGACCGCAGTATCGATCTGCTGGTCTCGCGCCTGCGGCAAAAACTCGGCGACGACCCGAAAGCCCCGCAGTTGATCAAGACCGTGCGCGGTGAAGGCTACCTGTTCGACGCGCGGGACATTGGCTGATGAGGGTGCGCTTCGACACATTGTTCGGCCGGCTGTTTGGCGTGCTGTTCGTGGCAATTGTCCTGGCGCACCTGCTGGCCTTCGCCTGGTTCAAGCTCTACGGCCCTCC
>NZ_QETJ01000039.1:0-36603 GCF_003105095.1 Pseudomonas sp. NDM
CTGCTCGCGATAGCGGTTTGTCTGTCACATCGCCTTTGGCTGACACACCGCTATCGCGAGCAGGCTCACTCCTACAAGGGACCGTGTGCATATTTCATGGAGCCAACGCTGGAGGTCTGGTTACACTTGGACCACCGCGCTCCCGGTGGAGCCGGCCAATCCATCAGGAGCCTGTGCCGCGTGCCCGCAAGAACGCCGAAACGATCACGACTGAGCCAACGCTGGCCGTTGCTGCGCCGCCTGTTCGGCAACGGCCTGCCCGCCAGCGCCGGGCACGATGCCAATGCCGCGATCATCCGCGATTACTTTCGCGACAAGGCCCACAGTCAGGGCTACACCCTCAGCCGCAGTCAGCAGCACGTCATTGATTGCATGGCGCAACAGGCCAGCGTGCTGTTGGGCGACAGCGGACTCACCCCACCCAGTCTGTATCTGTACGGCGCGGTCGGGCGCGGCAAGAGCTGGCTGCTCGACGGCTTCTTCCAGGCACTGCCGATCACCCGTAAACGTCGCCTGCATTTCCATCAGTTCTTCGCCCGACTGCATGACGGCATGTTCCGTCATCGCCAGCAGGAAGACGCGCTGGAAATCACCCTGGACGAGCTGCTGGAAGATTGTCAGGCGCTGTGTTTCGACGAGTTTCACGTGCATGACATCGGCGACGCGATGCTCATCACGCGCCTGTTCAAGGCGCTGTTCAAACGGCGGATCATGCTGTTGGTCACGTCCAACTATGCGCCGGAGGGCCTGCTGCCCAATCCGCTGTATCACGCACGCTTCAAACCGGTGATCGAGCTGATCAACACGCGCATGCAGGTCATGGAAGTCGGCGGCGCCCACGATTACCGCACGCTCAACCGCCAGCACACGCATCAGGTGTTTACCCAGGGGCATTACGTGTGGCCGGCGACGTCAGAGCAGCGCCAAGCCTTGAGCCTGCCGCCAGCCGATGCGCCTGCCATAGCGCTCGAGGTCGGCAAGCGCCAGCTTCAGGCGCGATCGTGCGAGGGCCGGCGCGTCGCTTTCACCTTCAATGACCTGTGCGAACAACCGACGGCAGTCATGGATTATCTGCAGCTCTGCCAGCGTTTCGACCAGTGGATCATCGATGACCTGCCACCGCTCGGGGACTGTCCGATCGCCGTGCAACAGCGCTTCATCAATCTGATCGACGTGCTTTACGATCAGGACAAACACCTGACCCTGCTCGGCCAACTGCCGCTGGGCCAGAGCCTGGAAGGCCACGCCATCGACCTGGCGCGCACGCGCAGCCGATTGGGGCAATTACAGGAAATCCACGAATCTGGCTGACACCCGGCCCCCTGTAGGAGTGAGCCTGCTCGCGATAGCGCTCTTTCAGATGCTGATGATGTGACTGATAACCCGTCTTCGCGAGCAGGCTCACTCCTACAATGACCGGGTGTGATTCCAGCATCCTGCCCCGTTTAACATCCGCTTTACCGCTATCATGTCGCCCATCCTCAGCGCCCCCGCGTCGCTCCACCGATCAATAGCGAAACCAAACATGCATACTCTTGCTCAACTGCGCGCCGGCGAGCTGTCTGGCATTACCCGCCTCGATCTGTCTTGCGGACTCACCGAATTCCCCCGGGAAATTTTCCAACTGGCCGACACGCTGGAAGTGCTCAACCTCAGCGGCAATGCCTTGAGCACCCTGCCCGACGACTTGCACCGCCTGACACGCCTGCGCGTGCTGTTCTGCTCCGACAACCAGTTCAGCGAACTGCCGGCCTGCCTCGGCCAGTGCGAGGCGCTGACGATGGTCGGCTTCAAGGCCAATCGCATCGTCGATGTCCCCGGTGCCGCCCTGCCGCCGCAGCTGCGTTGGCTGATCCTCACCGATAACCGCATCGCAAGCCTGCCGAGCGAACTCGGTGAACGGCCCGCCCTGCAGAAACTGATGCTCGCCGGTAATCGTCTGCAATCGCTGCCGGAATCCCTGCGTCACTGCCATCGGCTGGAATTGATCCGTATCGCCGCCAACCAACTCGACGAGCTGCCACAGTGGCTGCTGACCTTGCCGAGCCTGACCTGGCTGGCCTACGCCGGCAATCCGCTGGAAACCGAAGCCGATGCCGCTGCCCTTGAGGCCACGCCGCTGATCGACTGGTCGGCGCTGTGCCTTGAGCAACAACTGGGCGAAGGCGCTTCCGGGGTGATTTCCCGGGCGATCTGGCAGCGCGACGATGGCACGACGCAGGCGGTCGCGGTGAAGTTGTACAAAGGCGAGATGACCAGCGACGGCTCGCCGTTGCACGAGATGAACGCCTGCATCACCGCAGGCTTGCACCCGAACCTGATCCGCGTCGAAGGGCGCATCAGCGGCCATCCCGATCAGCAGCAGGGATTGGTGATGCAGCTGGTTGATCCGAGCTTCCGCAATCTGGCGGGTTTGCCGAGCCTGGCCTCATGCTCTCGGGACGTCTATGCCGAAGATTGCCGGTTCTCGGCCGACGTGGCCCTGCGCATCGCCAAGGGCATCGCTTCGGCGGCGGAGCATCTGCATCGACAAGGCATCACCCACGGCGACCTCTACGGTCACAACATTCTGTTGAACACTCAGGGCGATTGTCTGCTGGGGGATTTTGGCGCGGCGTCGTTTCATGCCACCACCGATGACGCACAGACACGCGCGTTGCAGCGGTTGGAAGTGCGCGCGTTCGGCGTGTTGCTCGGGGAGCTGCTGGAGCGTGTCGACTCGGGGTTGAGTACAGAGCGGCGCTTGGCATTGGAAGCGCTGGAGCGGCGCTGCTGTCAGGCGGATGTCTTGGGACGCCCGGCATTCAGCGAAGTGATAGAACTTCTGCAAGATCACTGACGGAGACGAACACTGTGGCGAGGGAGCTTGCTCCCGCTGGATGGCGAAGCCGTCCCGAAAAAGCGACGACTGCAGCGCAGCCGAGCGGGAGCGAGCTCCCTCGCCACAGATCAATACAGCAGCAGATCAGCCAGCCAGGCCGACAAACATGTCCTGCACATCATCATGGTTGTCGAGGCCTTCAAGGAACGCTTCGACTTCAGCCATCTGCTCGTCGCTCAACCCGCCGACCGGGTTCTTCGGCTGGTAGCCGAGCTTGGCCGACAGCACAGTGAAGCCTTGTTCCGGCAGGGCTTTCTGCACGGCATCAAGATCAGTCGGGTCGGTGAGGAACAGCGTCGCGCCCTCTTCGCCCGGCTCGAAATCCTGGGCGCCGGCTTCGATCGCGGCCATTTCCGGATCGGCGTCGGGGCTGTCCGGTGCGGCTTCGATCATGCCGACGTGGTTGAACATCCATGCCACCGAACCGGAAGCGCCCAACTGGCCCTTGCGGAACGCCACGCGGATTTCCGCGACGGTGCGGTTGATGTTGTCGGTCACGCATTCGACGATCAGCGGCACCTGATGCGGGGCAAAGCCTTCGTAGGTGACGCGATGGTATTGCACGGTTTCACCCAGCAGACCGGCGCCTTTCTTGATCGCGCGATCGAGGGTTTCTTTTGGCATCGAGGCTTTCTTCGCCTGTTCGACCACCAGACGCAGGTGTGCGTTGGTGGCGGTATCGGCGCCGTTGCGCGCAGCAATGGTGATTTCCTTCACCAGTTTGCCGAAGATTTTTCCTTTGGCGTTGGCTGCCGCTTCTTTGTGTTTAACCTTCCACTGTGCGCCCATTACTCACTCTCTTGATCTGTGGCGCCGAGACATCTATTGGCCGACGCGTGGCGGCAAGTTTATACGGCCTAAAGTCGGCAATCGACCAAAAAAACCGCTGACGGAATCGACATCTTCACCAAAGCGTGTAGGGGAATTCTGAAAAGCGCCTTTGACATGACCATTCAGCCCGACGGTTTCGTACCCTTGATTCCCCGTATCGCCTGACAGGGCTTGCTCGAATGCTCAATGACAAGGAAAGTCCGTTCACCCTTACCCTGACCGACAGTGGATTGCGCCTGCCGGTGGTGCGTTTTCGCGGCGAGGAAGCGCTGAACCAGCCCTACCGTTTCGACATCGAACTGCTCGGCCTGGCCCCGGCCATCGCTCCGGGATCCTTCCTGCACAGGCCAGCCTTTTTGCGGCTGAGTGAACAGCAGGGCTTCCACGGCACAATCTCCAGTGCCAGTTGCGAGCATCGCGGCACGCATCGGGTCGGCTATCGGCTGATTCTGGTGCCGTATCTGCAACAACTGGCGCAAGCGCAGCAACGACGCGTGTTTACCCACCTCAGTGCGCCGCAGATCATTCAACAACTGCTCGAAGAACATGCCCTGCCAGCGCACAGCTACCGCATGGAAATGACCGTGGGCCACTACCCGGCCCGGGCGTTTTGCATTCAGTACGAAGAAACTGATCTGGCGCTGCTGCAACGGCTCTGCGAAGAAGAAGGCATCCACTATCACTTCGAACACGGGCCGGACGGACACGTCGTGGTGTTCGCCGACGACAGCCTGAGCCTGCCGCAGGAACCGGTCGAAATCCCCTTCAATGCCGAAGACCAACCGCCATCGCCCTGCGTAAGCGTTCTCTACCAACAGCATCGTGCGGCACCGGTGCCAATGCTGCATGCGGTGCGCAATCGCGGCCAGCCAGCCTGCAACGGCGAAGCGGCGAACGAAGTTTCCCCGCCGCTGCCGGTGCCAGCGCGCTCACTGGAGCGCCTGCACGCCGAACAACGCAGTCGTCGTCATCTGCAGCGACAACGCTGCCAACTGCGCTCCATTCACGGGCGCAGTGATTGCTGCTCTCTGCTCAGTGGCCGTTTGCTGCTGGTCGCAGATCACCCGATCAGTCATTTCAATGAACAGTGGCTGATCAGTGCCGTACGTCACCATGGGCAACACCCGTCGATCCTTGATCCGGCGCCAAACGCTCATCGCTATCACAACGACTTTACCGCTCAGCCCTGGTCGAACGATTTTCGTCCGCCACTCAAACAGCCGCGTCCGAATGTGGCCGGTTATCACGTGGCGCGGGTGGCGGGTGCGCCGGGGCAGCCTGCGCAAGTGAACGAAAACGGCTGTCTCGCCGTGACCTTGTGGCCCGCAGACCATCAGCCCGGCAATGACAGTGCCGCCCTCTGGCTGCCGATCGCCATGAGCCGGCTGAACGGACCCGTCGCCGTCGATGAACTGCCAGGTGCCGGCAGCGAAGTATGGGTCAGCTTTCTCGATAGCGATCCGGACCGACCGATCCTGTGCCTCGGTCACGCCCGCCAGCCACCGGCCCGGGAGTCAGAGCCCGCGCGCGACAGCCTGCTGCTCGACTGGCTGATCAACCGCGCCGAACACTAGAGCAAAGTCAAAGATCGCGGTCTTCGGCAGCTCCCACATTCATTGCGCCAAGCGCAGCACTCATGTGGGAGCAAGCCTGCTCGCGAAGGAGTCACCTCGGTTTCAGTCGGGCGCCAGATCAAAAAAGGCCTGGATCAAGCGCAACGCGCGTCGTCGCTCCATGCAGCCAAGCAGGTGTCGATTGACCAGCCCTTCCCCGGCAATGGGGATCGCCACCACGCGCGGGTCGTGGCTGACCTCCACCGATGACACCACACCGACACCCAACTGCGCCGCGACCGCTTCGGTCACCGCCTCGCGACTGTCCAACTCCAGCAACACTCGGGGATTGATCGACGCCTGCGCACACGCCTGATCGAACGTGCGGCGGGTGATCGAACTCGGCTCGCGCAAAACCATGATCACCTGATCCAGCTCCTTGAGTTTCACTTCCCCCGCGCGCGCTGCCCATTGATGCGCTGCCGGCACCAGCGCGCAGATCCGTGACTCGCTCAGTGCTTGCAGATGCAGGCCTTTGCGCGGCTCGACCTCGGTCAGCACCGCAACGTCGGCGTGCTCCGACAACAGCGCCGCCAGGGTTTCCTGGGCATTGCCCAGACGCAGGTTCACGGTGATCCCCGGGTAGCGCGCGCGCAGGCTCGCCAACATCGGCATGACCAGGTGCGGCCCGTCCGCTGCCACCTCCAGACGCCCGGTCAGCAACTGCCGATTGGCTTCGAGCAGTGTCTGCGCTTCTTCTGCCAGGCCAAACATGGCCCGGGTGATCGCTGCCAGTCTGGTGCCCTCCTCGGTCAGCTCCACCCGTCGCGCGGTGCGCCGCAACAAGGTGATCTGGTAGTGCTCCTCCAGCGCCTTGATGTGTCCGGTGACTGCCGGCTGGCTGATGAACAACCGCGCAGCAGCGCGGGTGAAGCTGCCTTCGCGGGCCACTGCATCGAAGGCGCGCAGCTGGAACAGGTTCATGAATAACTCTCACTGATGGCTGGCATAACAACAAACAATTTGATTGATGAAGCGGCGAATTGCAACGTACGCCCCATAACTTCATCCCAGCGTATTCCCGAGGACACACGAATGAGCACCGCCGCACCGATTCTTCTCACTCCCGGGCCGTTGACCACTTCGGCCCGCACCCGTCAGGCCATGATGGTCGACTGGGGTTCGTGGGATGATCGCTTCAACCAGTTGACCGCCAGCCTCTGCGAGCAATTGCTGGGCATACTCAACGGCGCCGCCAGTCATCATTGCGTGCCGTTACAGGGCAGCGGCACGTTTGCCGTCGAAGCGGCGATCGGCACGCTGGTGCCGCGCGATGGACAAGTACTGGTGCTGATCAACGGCGCCTACGGCAAGCGTCTGGCGAAGATCTGCGAAGTGCTTGGCCGCTCGTTCAGCACCTTCGAAACCGCCGAAGACGAACCGACCACCGCTGCCGACGTCGACCGACTGCTGCGCGCCGACGCCAACATCACTCACGTAGCGCTGATTCACTGCGAAACCAGTACCGGCATTCTCAATCCGCTGGCGGAAATCGCTGAGGTCGTTGCGCGACACGGCAAACGTCTGATCATCGACGCCATGAGTTCCTTCGGCGCGTTGCCCGTGGATGCGCAGAAAGTGCCGTTCGATGCACTGATCGCCGCCTCTGGCAAATGCCTGGAAGGCGTACCGGGGATGGGCTTTGTCATTGCCCGCAAGGAATCTCTGGCCGCCGCCGCTGGCAACTCGCACTCGCTGGCGATGGACCTGTACGACCAGCACGTCTACATGATGAAAACCGGCCAATGGCGCTTCACCCCGCCGACCCACGTGGTCGCCGCGCTGCACGAAGCCTTGTTGCAATACAGCGAAGAAGGCGGCCTGCCGGCGCGGCATGCGCGCTATGCAGCCAACTGCCAGGCGCTGATGGCAGAAATGAACAAAATCGGTTTGCGCAGCTTTCTGCCAGCAGCAATTCAGGCGCCGATCATCGTCACTTTCCATGCGCCGAAGGACCCGCGTTATCGCTTCAAGGACTTCTACGAACGGGTCAAGGCCAAGGGTTACATCCTCTACCCCGGCAAGCTGACCCAGGTCGACACCTTCCGCGTCGGCTGCATCGGCCACGTCACCCCGGACGACATGCGCCAAGCGGTGGCAGCCGTGGCTGAAGTGCTGCGGGAGATGGAAGTGCTCGACATAAATCCCACCACAAATCCCCTGTAGGAGTGAGCCTGCTCGCGATGAGGCCCTGTCAGTCGACGAAGATGTTGAACGATCAACCGCTATCGCGAGCAGGCTCCCTCCTGCATTTGAATCGTATTGCCAAATCAGGAATTGATTGCCATGAACTACACCAATCCAACCAGCCTGCAAGCCGCGATTCTCGACTGGGCCGGCACCGTGGTCGATTTCGGCTCGTTTGCGCCGACGCAGATTTTCGTCGAAGCCTTCGCCGAGTTCGACGTGCGGGTGTCGATCGAAGAAGCCCGCGGGCCAATGGGCATGGGCAAGTGGGACCACATCCGCACCCTGTGCGACCAGCCGCAGGTGGCCGAGCGTTATCGCAAGGTGTTCGGCCGCACGCCGACCGATGACGACGTCACCGCCATCTACAACCGCTTCATGCCGCTGCAGATCGAGAAGATCGCCGAGCACTCGGCACTGATTCCCGGCGCGCTGGACACCATCGCCCAACTGCGCGAGCAAGGGATCAGGATCGGTTCCTGCTCCGGCTACCCGAAAGCGGTCATGGATAAAGTCGTCGAACTGGCCGCCAGCAACGGCTATGTCGCCGACCACGTCGTCGCCACCGACGAAGTACCAAACGGTCGCCCATGGCCGGCGCAAGCGTTGGCCAACGTGATCGCCCTGGGCATCGACGATGTGGCAGCCTGCGTGAAGATCGACGACACCGTGCCGGGCATTCTCGAAGGTCGCCGGGCCGGCATGTGGACGGTTGCGCTGATTTGCTCGGGCAACGCGCTGGGTCTGGACTACGAGGCTTTCCGCGCGCTGGGTAGCGACGAACTGACCAGCGAACGCACGCGCATTCATGCACTGTTCGAAAGCTCGCGCCCGCATTACATGATCGACACCATCAGTGATTTGCCGCAAGTGATTGCCGACATCAACAAGCGTCTGGCCAATGGTGAGATGCCGCAAAACGCCTGACGCTGAAAAACCAGAACACCGCTGATCAATAACGATCAGCGGTGTTTTTTTTTGCGCGGTCCTGGAATCAGGCCAGTGCCAGGTAATTACTTACGCCGACACCAGATTGCTCTCTGCGTCGTATGCAAGGCCATCGGGATGTTTAACACTACCGTCCGGCAACTGTTCAGTTCCATCTTCCCAGACAATACGGCCATCAGGATATTCAACAGTGTTATCCGGCCAGACGATACGCCCGTCCGGATACTCTACACGGCCGTCCTCATATTGAATGATGCCGTCGGGACGTTTGATGGATGTGTTATCGACATCCACCACGCTACCATCCGATAGTGTGGTGGAACCATCAGCATTGACGGTCGCGCCGATAGTTTGAATCAGCGTTATCAGGGCCACCGGATCAACATTAACATTGATGGTCGGCCATGGCATTGGCGGCCGCTTGTTGTCGACGGGCGTGGTCGGCGCTACTGGCTTGGTTGCCACTGGCTTGGGTGGCGCTACGGGCCTGGTCGGTGCAACCGGTTTAGTTGGCGCAGGTTTGGGTGGCGCTACAGGTTTGCTCGGTGCAACCGGTTTGGTTGGCACAGGCTTGCTCGGTGTAACCGGTTTGGTTGGTGCAGGCTTGCCCGGTGCTACCGGTTTGGTTGGCGCAGGTTTGCTCGGTGCCGGTGCCGGTGGTTTGGCTGGCACAACCGGCCTGGTCGGTACGACTGGTTTTGGCGCAGTGGTAGAGGGGCGAGGCTTCGGGGTCGGACTTTTCATATTCATACTCAAATTAAAAAATAGACATTAAATCTTTAACAATCAACTAAAGACTCGACCAGACAATAATCAACCAAAACCAACTATTCAAACCAAAACAAAACACAAGATATAAACAACATAAAGTTACGCCAGATATAAAAACACATAACAGGTTACTTCCAACTAACTGGCAAATTAAAACCGGGTAGCACGCAGTTATCCTGACTGCAAAACATCTCACCTTGCAGGCATAAATATTCCGGCGAATTCACAGTTAACTGAGTAGCGTAAGGACGGTGTTCGATGAGATGGTGCGCAATAACACCTTGCTGCAAAGAATGCCCAAGCGCGGCTGAGCTTCACGGCGTCGCGGCAATCCCGCGCCGCCCTTGCAGGCCACCGGTGTGGACGAAAATCAGACGAGTACCGGCGGCGAATCCGCCCGACTCGACATGCCGCTTGAGCGCCAGCACGGCCTTGCCGGTGTACAGCGGTTCCAAAGGAATGCCGGTGGCCTGCTCGGTCTGTTCGATGAAGTTCAGCAACGCCTCATCAACCTTGGCGAAGCCGCCACGGCTGGCATCGATCAGCCGATAGTCCGCCGCAGGCCCGTTGGCGTGCGCAAGAATCGATTCGATATTCGGCGCCACGCCGTGATCATCCGGCACCGCCAGCGCGCCATACACTGAGCGCTTGCCTTTCTCGGCGATTGCCAGCCCGGCCAGTGTCGTGCCCGTGCCACAGGCCAGCCACCAGGCGTCGAAATCATTCCATCCCAGCCTTGGCAATTGTTCATCGACCTGCTGCCTGATCGCCGCGCACCCCAAGGCACCGGCCAGTCCGCCACCGCCCTCGGGCACCGCCTGCAACGTTGGATACTGAGTCTGCCAGGGCGTCCAGAATCCCGGCTCGTGCCGGGCGCGGTAGCCGGCGTAACCCAGCCAGTGCAACTGCATGCCGAACGCTTGCAGATCCTCCACCGTCGGCGTGTCCTGCGGGTGCCCACGCAGCAGCCCTACAGTTTTGAATCCCAGCCGCCTGCCCGCCGCCGCCAGCGCGTGCAGGTGATTGGAATGCGCACCGCCGAGGCTGATGATGCCGTCGGCACCGGCGCGCTCGGCGGCTTTGAGGTGTTCGGCGAGTTTGAACCACTTGTTGCCACTGATCAGCGGGTCGATCTGATCGAGGCGCAGGATCGCGACTTCGATGTCGGCGCTTGCCAGCCAGTCCAGATGGAGGGGTTCGAGGGGAGCTTGGGGTAGCCAATTGGCGGGAGGCAGAAGCATGGGCACAGCACAATCTGGAAAAGACCACATATTAGTAGGAGCTGCCGCAGGCTGCGATCTCTTGATCTTGCTTTCGAACACAAGATCAACAGATCGCAGCCTGCGGCAACTCCTACAAAATATGTTTACAGCTCAGCGGCCAGGCGCGAACCCTGATTGATCGCCCGCTTGGCATCCAGCTCCGCCGCCACATCCGCGCCACCGATCAAGTGCACATTCTGTCCGGCTTCGACCAGGCCATCGTGCAACTCACGCAACGGATCCTGCCCGGCGCAGATCACGATGTTGTCCACCGCCAGCAATTGCGGCTCGCCCGTTTCGCCGATGCGGATATGCAAGCCCTGGTCATCGATGCTCAGGTACTCAACGCTGTTGAGCATCTGTACCTGTTTGTTCTTCAGACCGGTGCGATGAATCCAGCCAGTGGTTTTGCCCAGACCGTCGCCGACCTTGGTTTTCTTGCGCTGCAACAGGAACACCTCACGGGCCGGCGCATGGGGTGCCGCTTTGATCCCCGCCACACCACCACGGGCTTGCAGTTGCGTGTCGATGCCCCACTCTTTCCAGAATGCCGCGCGATCAAGACTGGTGGCCACGCCTTGATGGACGAGGAATTCCGACACGTCAAAACCGATCCCGCCCGCACCGATCACCGCGACCCGCTTGCCGACCGGCTTGCGCTCGAGGATTACGTCCAGATAACTCAGTACCTTGGGGTTCTCGACACCCGGAATCGCTGGCACGCGCGGGGCAATACCGGTGGCGAGAATGATTTCGTCGTAGCCGCCTTCAACCAGTTTCGTCACGTCGACGCGGGTGTTCAGGCACACCTCGACATTCGTGGTCTGCAACTTGCGCTTGAAATAGCGCAGGGTCTCGAAAAACTCTTCCTTGCCCGGCACGCGCTTGGCGATGTTGAACTGGCCACCGATCTCACTGGCCGAATCGAACAGCGTTACCTGATGACCGCGCTCGGCGGCCACGGTGGCGGCGGACAACCCGGCAGGGCCGGCACCGACCACGGCGATTTTCTTGATCTGCTGCACCGGCAGGTAATTGAGTTCGGTCTCGTGGCAGGCGCGCGGGTTGACCAGGCAACTGGTGAGCTTGCCGCCAAAGGTGTGGTCCAGGCACGCCTGGTTGCAGCCGATGCAGGTGTTGATTTCGTCGGCGCGGCCTTCGGCAGCCTTGTTGACGAACTCCGGGTCGGCGAGGAACGGCCGCGCCATCGAGACCATATCGGCATCGCCTTCGGCAAGAATCTGCTCGGCGATTTCCGGGGTATTGATGCGGTTGGTGGTGATCAGCGGAATGCTCACCGAGCCGCGCAACTTGGCCGTGACTTTGCTGAATGCCGCGCGCGGGACTTTGGTGGCGATGGTCGGAATCCGCGCTTCGTGCCAGCCGATGCCAGTGTTGATGATGGTCGCACCGGCCTGCTCGATGGCCTTGGCCAAGGTGACGATCTCGTCCCAGGTGCTGCCGCCCTCGACCAGATCGAGCATCGACAGACGGAAAATAATGATGAAGTTCGGTCCCACCGCTTCGCGCACACGGCGGACGATTTCCACCGGCAGGCGCATGCGGTTTTCGTAGCTGCCACCCCAGCGGTCGGTGCGGTGGTTGGTGTGGGCGGCGAGGAACTGGTTAATGAAATAACCTTCCGACCCCATTATCTCGACGCCGTCGTATTCGGCGGACTGCGCCAGCACCGAACAGGTGACGAAATCGCTGATCTGCTTCTCGATGCCCTCCTCGTCCAGCTCTTTGGGCTTGAACGGGTTGATCGGCGCCTGGATCGCGCTCGGCGCTACCTGCTTCGGGCTGTAGGCATAACGGCCGGCGTGGAGAATCTGCATGCAGATCTTGCCGCCGGCCTCATGCACAGCGCGGGTGACGATGCGGTGCTTGAGCGCCTCTTCTTCGCTGGTCAGTTTCGCCGCGCCAGAGTACACGCCGCCTTCATCATTCGGGCCGATGCCGCCCGTGACCATCAGGCCTACGCCGCCCCGGGCACGTTCAGCGAAGTACGCCGCCATGCGTTCGAAGCCACCCGGTTTTTCTTCCAGGCCAGTGTGCATCGAGCCCATCAGGGTGCGGTTGCGCAGCGTGGTGAATCCCAGGTCCAGCGGGGCCAGCAGATGCGGGTAATGAGCGGCGGTCATCGGTAACTCCACAACGAGCGATCACGGAAAATTGCGGGAGCTCTGCGTCCCCCGTCAGTCATGTTCGACAGACTAAGAGGCGCACCGCTGTCACTCAATGACCGTAACTGACAAGTTATTGATCCAAATGCGCAGCGCCCCTTGGCAATCCGGGCCATGGGCCCTACCCTAGGCGCCACACTCTGTACCCGGCTGTTGTTGGTTTTCATGCGCAAACTTCTGTATCTGTTTTTCTCCATGGCCCTCGTTGCCGCTTTGACCACCTACGCCATGTGGGCGGCGGACCGGCCGGCGGGCCATTACCTGTCGGATCTGCGCATCAAGCTTGCTGTCGATCAGGGCACACCCGCCGATCGCGGCAACCTCCTGGGCATTCAGCCCGAACTGTTTCCCACCGATTATCAAAGCTCCGCACGCCTGCACCGCAAGCTCGCGGCTTATCTTCAGCAAGCCCGCGATCAAGGCTTGCTCAATGAGAAAACCGTGGTGGTCTTGCCCGAGCATGTCGGCACCTGGCTGATGATCAGCGGCGAGAAAGACGAGCTGTACCAGGCGCCGACCCTGGCTGAGGCGATGAACTGGCTGGCGGCGAGCAATCCGTTGCTGTTCGCCCGCGCCTGGCTGAGTGCAAAGGGCGAGCAACGTCTGGACGACGCGCACTTGCGGATGAAATCGAAGGCCATGGCCAAGGATTATCAGGCGCTGTTCGGGGGCCTGGCCAAGGAGTTTCAGGTCACACTGGTGGCCGGCTCCATCGTGCTGCCGGAGCCAAGCATTCGCGACGGTCAGCTCAAGCCCGGTAGCGGCGCCCTGTTCAACAGCAGCGTGGTCTTCGGCCGCGACGGCGTGCCGCTGGGCCAGCCGCAACGGCAGATGCACCCGATCTTCGATCAGCAAGGCGTGATCAAGGCCGAGGACAAACACGCCATCCAGGTCGTCGACACACCGGCCGGACGCTTGGGCATCCTGATCGGCAGTGACAGCTGGTATCCCGCCAACTACCGCACCCTCGATGAACAAGGCGCGCAACTGGTGGCCGTACCAGCGCAGGTCATTGGCCAGGGTGCCTGGGACAAACCATGGCGGGGCTACAAAGGTTCGAGCACGCCAGGGTCGGTCAGCCTCAAGCCCGGCGACCTCAGTGAAGGCCAGGCCTGGCATCGACTGACCCTCACCGCACAACCGCCGAGCAGCCGCGCGATTGCCGGCGTCAGTGTGTTCATGCGCGGGCAGTTCTGGGACAAGCCGAGCACCGGCAGGAGCTTTCTCAGCAGCAACGGCCAGCAGTTCGCCGATGGCGAAACCCGTGGCGCGCGTTTGCTGAACGTCTGGCTGTAAATCATGAAGCCGCAGCCGATGCGTCTCGGGGATCTGTCGGTAGGCTTCGTGCACAGCCTGGCTGATGCCGTGCGCAGCCACGACGCCGACCCGCTGCCGTTATTGGAGCAATACGGCCTCGATGCTGCGCGACTGGCCGAGGCAGGAGCGCGTTTATCAATCCCGCGCTACATGCGCCTTGGCCATGCCGCCATCCAGCTGACGGGCGACCCGGCCCTGGGCCTGCGCATGGGCCGGATGATTCGCTTGAATCAGGCAGGTCTGGCCGGCATCACCGCCGCGCAGGCGCCCACCGTACGCGAAGCGGCCCGCTGCCTGACCCGCTTTGAACCGCTTTACGGTTCCAATTACCGCGGCCAATCCAGTTTCCATGAAGACGCCAATGGCGCCTGGCTGCGTTTCTACTCGATCAGCCCGTACAACGCCTATAACCGCTTCGTGGTCGATTCGATCCTCGCCGGCTGGCTGCACCAATTGTCGGGGCTTTGCGGCCAATCGTTGCGCGCCGAAAGGATCGAAATCGAGTTCGAAGCGCCGGACTACCGCGACGCGTACACCGTGCTCGGCGACTGCCCGATCCAGTTCAGCGCCGAACGCAATCAATTGCGCCTGAGCTTGAGCAGCCTCGCCCTGCGCAACCCCGAGCATTGTCCGAGCACCTGGCGACATCTACTGCAACTGTGTGAGCGGGAACTGGAGCAATTGACCCGCACCCGCAGCCTGCGCGAGCGCATCACCCAATTGCTCGGCCCGCTGCTCAATGGCGGCCGCGAACCGGACCTTGAAGAAGTCGCCGCACGCTTGAAACTGCCCACCTGGACACTGCGCCGCAAGCTTGCCGAAGAAGGCACGCAGTTCCGCGCAATCCTCAACGACACACGCCGCGACCTGGCGATGACCTATATCCGCGACACCGAACTGGCGTTCGGTGAAATCGCCTACCTGCTGGGCTTCGCCTCAGCCGAAGCTTTCCAGCGCGCATTCAAACGCTGGAGCGGCCACACGCCCGGCGAATCCCGACGCAATTATCGCTCGGGAGCTTGAAGCTCAGAGCTCCGTTGCATCGTCAGCCGGCTCTGGTTGATCCAGTTCAAAGGCCTGGTATTCGAGCAGTTCTTCCTGATACTCATCCATCGTATAAATCCCCCAAACCGCTCGCTGTGAAATGGCTGATCAATCGACCTGTGCCCCGAGCATAAAGTGCCCGTGTGAAGGAAAAGTGAAACGCGACCTTCATGAATAAAACGTAGCAGGTGGTTGGAGATTTATCGCGGCGATGGTGTGGCAGCTATGTAACGAGATCTTAAGCCAACCCAAAACAATGTAGGAGTGAGCCTGCTCGCGATAGCGGTGTATCAGTCATTGATGAAGTGACTGATAAACCGTCATCGCGAGCAGGCTCACTCCTACAGTTTGAAACGCGGGGTTATTGGCCCGACGCAGGCATCGCCGGGATCGGCTCGGACGGCGGTGGAATATCCGGGTTGGTCGGTGGCGTGATGGTTTCGCTGGCCGGCGCAGGCTCTTGCGCGGGCGCCGGTGCAGGCGTGATCGGCGTCGACTCAGCTGGCGGCACCATTGGCTCGGAGCTCACTGGCGCGGTTTCAACCGGGGCCGGAGCCGGTTCCGCAGCTGGCGCAGGCGCAGGCGCCGGTTCCGCTGCAGGTGCTGGCACCAATGGCGCAGCAGCGGGTGCAGGCGTCGCCTTGGGCTCTGGCACGCCGAGATCGGTTTTCGGTTTTTCTTCGATGTGCGCAGCCTTCTTCGCATCGGCGGGGAGGAACTGCTCCACCAGGGTGAAGAAACGCTCGTAGAACTTCTGCGCAGTGACCGTCTCGCTGGCGACCTTGACCATCGAGTCGTCTGAAGAACCGATCGGCATCGATACCGAGCCCAACACGCCAACACCGAGGCTGGCCGAGTTGTTGGTCTTCTTCAGCGCGTAACGGTCCTGCAGGGCGTTGGCGAACACCGTAGCGTGATGCCCGGCGCTGCCGTCTTCGGCACAGACCACGTTGAAGCTGATCTCCAGGTGCGTCTCGCCGGTCTGCTGGAAACTCTTGTGACCGCTGACCAGCTTCGGATCACTGCTGGTAATGATGTAGCCCTGACTGAGCAACGCACGCCGCGCCGCTTCGCAACTGGCGGTATCGGTCACCGGGTAATTGCGCGAAAAGGTGCCGGAGTCATCGAAGTTCTCATGCTCATAGATCGGCTTGTCCTTCGAACAACCGGCCACCGCAGTCAACAAAAGCGCCAGCCCGACAACACGCATGGGAGTGGAAATCAACATTGAACATCCTGAGGGAAAACAGTCCGGGGCGTATTGTGCAACAGATCGCCGCCCCATGGCGCATGGAATAGTGTCAAGAATCGGTTACAACTCTACCGGTCATGGCCGCAAGGAAAAAGCCGCGACGACAAATGATCTGCCAGCGCGCGCAATCCGCCGTGGCCCGGCGACTCGACGGCCACACTACCCAGAACTGTCGCGCATGCCGGGGACAGTGTACATCTGAAGAAACAGGTCGGCCGCCAAGCCGCCTTCGCGAGCAGGCTCGCTCCCACAGAACCAACCCCCCGAGCGCACGACCGGCCCAAAACCCGCCAGGCCCAAAAACGAAAAAGCCCCGACCAACCAGGCCGGGGCTTCCTCAATCCACCTCAGGCAAAAGATCAGAACCGCTCGATCTTCGCCTCAGCTTCCAACTGCTTGCGATAAGCCGCAAAGTCCTGCTGCCCCTCGCGGGAAGCGAGGAAGCGACGATATTGCGCCTTCTCCTCATCCGTCGGCGCAGCCGCTTCATTGACGCCATTCAGACGCACGATCATCAGACTACCGTCCGGCAACGTAACGCTGGTGAACGTCGGCTTGTCCTTGGCAGCCGGCTTCGGCATCCGGAACAACGCCTGCAGCACAGCCGGATCGACCCCTTCCTGACCACGGGTGGCCGCTTCAGTGGTTTTCCAGTTCTGACCGTCAACCGCCTTGTCCAGCGGCGCCTTGCCGTCACGCAGATCAGCAATCAGCTTCTCGGCACGGGTCTTGGCCTCGGCACTGGCGTGCTCCTTGGTCAACTGAGTGCGGATCGCCGCGCTCACGCTTTCCAGGGGCAATTGCGCAGGCTTCAGGTGTTCCTTGGCACGCAGCACGATCACCGTTTCCGGGTCCAGTTCGATGGCGGTGCTGTTGGCACCTTCATCAATCACTTCGGGGCTGAACGCGGCAGTGACCACGGCACGGTTGGCCGCAACACCTTCGCCACCTTCACGGCCAAACGGCTTGGAGGTGTGTACGGTCAGTTTCAGGTCCGCTGCTGGCTGGGCCAGGTCAGAGGCTTCGAACGCCGAGTCTTCCAGCTGCTTGGTCGCCTCAACGAAACGCTGCTCGACCTGAGCGGCTTTCAGCTCGCGGGTCAGCTTGTCTTTCAAGCTAGCGAGGGTCGGCACTTCAGGCGCTTCCACGCCCAGCAGCTTGATCAGGTGGAAACCGAAATCAGTACGGATCGGCTCCGACACCTGGTCTTTCGACAAGGAGTACAGGGCTTTTTCGAAAGCCGGGTCGTAAACGCCAGGACCGGCATAACCGAGGTCACCACCATTGTTGGCAGAACCCGGATCCTGCGAGAACTCCTTGGCCAGTGCTTCGAACTTCTCGCCCTTGGCCAGACGCGCCTGGACTTCCTCGATCTTCGCTTTGGCCTGCGCTTCGGTGGTCTTGTCGTTCACTTCAATGAGGATGTGAGCGGCACGACGCTGTTCCGAAAGGTTGGCGATTTCTTTCTGATACGCCGCCTCAAGGTCTTCATCCTTGACCGCGACCTGATCGAAGAACGACGACTTCTTCAGCTCGACGTAATCGATGATCACCTGATCCGGCGTCATGAATTCCTTGGCGTGCTCGTCGTAGTAAGCCTTGACCTCGTCGTCGGTCAGCTTGACCGCAGCCGGGTCGGCCTTGACGTTCAGAGTAGCGAAATCGCGGGTCTGTTTTTCCAGACGGGCGAATGCCAGCACTTCGGCGTCGGTGACGAAACCGCTGCCGGCAACGCCTGCGCGCAACTGGCCGATCAGCATTTCCTGAGCCAGCATCTGGCGGAACTGCATGCGGCTGTAACCCAGTTGGCGGATTACCTGGTCGAAACGCTCGGAGCTGAACTTGCCATCGACCTGGAATTCAGGCGTCTGCAGGATCACCTGATCCAGCGCGGCTTCGGAGAAAGAGAACTTCGCCTGTTCGGCGCCTTGCAGCAGCAGCTTGCGGTCGATCAGACCTTTGAGAGCCGATTCGCGCAGCATTTTTTCGTCGAGCAAGGAAGCATCGAAGTCCTTGCCCAGCTGTTGCATCAGCTGACGGCGTTGCATGTCAACGGCCTGGCTCAGCTCGTTCTGGCTGATTTCGTCACCGTTGACCTTGGCCGCCTCGTTCTTGTGAGTCGTGGCCTGGAAAATGGCGTCGAAACCGGTCAGGGCCATCAGTGCAACGATGACCCCGATAATGGTCTTGGCAATCCAGCCTTGTGAATTGTCCCTGATATTCTGCAGCATGCGTCCCCCAGAAACGGTTGAACTTCAATTTAGGCAACCGTGGAGCGTGGGTAGAATCCGGATAGAAGAAAGGCGCATCCGAGGATGCGCCTTCTCGTAACTGGCGGAGCGGACAGGGCTCGAACCCTCGATCCCGGCGTTACAGGTGCCTGTTCCAGCCACCTGCTCTACCGCTCCGCTGCCAAGTCAGGCTTGACCCCGACCCGGATGGGTAAAAACCTGAAAACTCAGTTAACAGCTTCTTTCAGTGCTTTACCGGCTTTGAAACCTGGCTTCTTGGCAGCCGGGATTTCCAGAGTCTTGCCGGTTTGCGGGTTGCGACCGGTACGAGCCGGACGGTCAGTCACGGAGAAAGTACCGAAACCAACCAGAACAACGGAGTCGCCAGCCTTCAGAGCGCCAGTGACGGATTCGATTACAGCGTCCAGCGCACGGCCAGCAGCAGCTTTCGGGATATCAGCGGATGCAGCGATAGCATCAATCAGTTCCGACTTGTTCACTCTAAGTCCCCTTATATCTATTTTGAGATGTTTCTAAGTTTTTTGGTGAAAGCAAAAACGAGTGCTGAATGGCCTACAGACACTTAAGAGCCGCTTTATAACAAGGGCTCTAAAAAGCTGTCAAGGAAAGCCCCCCAGGCTAAAACGTATTAATGCGTGCTAATTCTTTCCTTGGCATCAGACTCGCGTTTTTCGTCCTTGGCAACTATCTCTGGAGCCACATCCGGCAAGGGCTCCGGCGCGTATTGCAGCGCAATTTGCAGGACCTCGTCAATCCATTTAACCGGTTTGATCTGCAGATCCTGCTTGATATTGTCAGGAATCTCCTTCAGATCGCGGACGTTTTCTTCCGGAATAATCACAATCTTGATTCCGCCGCGATGCGCCGCCAGCAGTTTTTCTTTCAGGCCGCCAATCGCCAGCACCTGCCCACGCAAGGTGATCTCACCGGTCATGGCGACGTCGGCGCGCACCGGAATACCGGTCAATGCCGAGACCAGCGCCGTGCACATACCGACGCCAGCGCTAGGACCGTCTTTCGGCGTCGCCCCTTCCGGCATGTGAATGTGGGTGTCGCGCTTCTCGTGGAAGTCCAGTGGAATGCCCAGGCTCTTGGCGCGGCTGCGGACCACGGTCTGCGCGGCAGTGATCGATTCGACCATTACATCACCGAGCGAACCGGTCTTGATCAGCTGGCCTTTGCCCGGAATCACAGCGGCTTCGATCGTCAGCAATTCGCCGCCAACCTGAGTCCATGCCAGGCCAGTCACCTGCCCCACCTGATCCTGTTGCTCGGCCAAACCGTAGCGGAATTTACGCACGCCCAGGAAGTGCTCAAGCAGATCAGCTGTCACTTTTACCGAGAAACGTTTTTCCAGCGCATGCTCTTTGACCGCCTTGCGGCAGACCTTGGCAATCTGCCGCTCAAGGCCACGCACACCCGCTTCACGAGTGTAATAACGGATGATGTCGCGGATCGCTTCCTCGTCGAACTCCAGCTCGCCCTTCTTCAGACCATTGGCGGCGATCTGTTTTGGCGACAGGTATTTCACGGCAATGTTGATCTTCTCGTCTTCGGTGTAACCCGGCAGACGGATGACTTCCATCCGGTCCAGCAGCGCTGGCGGGATGTTCATCGAGTTCGAGGTGCACAGAAACATCACATCGGACAGGTCGTAGTCGACTTCCAGATAGTGATCGTTGAAGTTGTGGTTTTGCTCGGGATCAAGCACTTCCAGCAACGCAGACGCCGGGTCGCCACGCATGTCGCTGCCCATCTTGTCGATTTCATCGAGCAGGAACAGCGGGTTACGAACGCCCACTTTTGTCATTTTTTGAATCAATCTTCCCGGCATCGAACCGATGTAGGTCCGGCGATGGCCACGAATTTCCGCTTCATCGCGAACACCGCCCAGGGCCATGCGCACGAATTTGCGATTGGTGGCGTGGGCAATCGACTCCGCCAGCGAGGTTTTACCCACACCTGGAGGACCGACCAGGCACAACACCGGGCCACGGATTTTCTTCACGCGCTTTTGCACGGCGAGGTATTCAAGGATGCGTTCCTTGACCTCTTCAAGACCGTAGTGATCGGCGTCGAGAATGTCTTCAGCACGGGCCAGATCGAGGCGTACCTTGCTCTGCGCCTTCCACGGCACCTGCACCAGCCAGTCGATGTACGAGCGCACCACGGTGGCTTCAGCCGACATCGGCGACATTTGCTTGAGCTTGTTCAGCTCGGCGGTGGCTTTGGCCAGTGCGTCTTTCGGCAGGCCGGCAGCATCGATGCGCTTTTTCAGCTCTTCGATTTCGTTGTGGCCTTCGTCACCATCGCCGAGCTCTTTCTGAATGGCCTTCATCTGCTCATTCAGGTAGTACTCGCGCTGGCTCCGCTCCATTTGCTTTTTGACGCGACCGCGAATGCGTTTCTCAACCTGCAGCAGGTCGATTTCGGCGTCCAGCAGCGCCAGCACGTGCTCGACACGGGCCGACAGATCGATGATCTCGAGGATTTCCTGCTTCTGCTCGATTTTCAGCGCCATGTGCGCGGCCATGGTGTCGACCAGGCGACCCGGCTCATCGATGCTGTTGAGGGATGACAGGACTTCAGCCGGGACCTTCTTGCCCAGCTGCACATATTGTTCGAACTGCGACAGCAACGTGCGCACGAAGACTTCCGACTCGCGCTCGGCGGCATCGACTTCTTCGATCAAAGAGACTTCGGCGCGGCAGTGGCCATCGACTTCGCTGAAGCGTTCGACGGTACCACGCTGCTCGCCTTCGACCAGAACCTTGACCGTGCCATCAGGCAGCTTCAGCAGCTGCAGAACGGTAGCAATCGTACCTACGCGATAGAGAGCGTCTTCACCGGGATCATCGTCAGCCGGGTTTCGCTGGGCCAGCAGCAGAATCTGCTTGTCACCCGTCATCGCGGCCTCGAGGGCTTCGATGGATTTCTCGCGCCCCACGAACAGCGGGATAACCATGTGCGGATAAACCACGACATCACGCAATGGCAGGAGAGGCAATTCGATGGTTGTCTTCATGATTTCGCCTCTACGGCGGCCATATGGCCGTAATCAGATGGAATTGAGCTTGAAACCAAGATGGGGGCTGCCTCGAAAAAAAACAAGCGTAAAGCGGAGGTAAAAAACGACTTAAAAAAAAAGAGGCCCGAAGGCCCCTTCTTTGTTGCGGCGCGGTGGACGCTTACGCGTCCGGCGCTGCCTTGGCCGCCGGCTCACTGTTTTCGTAGATATACAGTGGCTTGGACTTGCCTTCGATCACGCTTTCATCGATCACGACCTTGCTCACCTCGGACTGCGAGGGGATCTCATACATCGTGTCGAGCAGCACACCTTCGAGAATCGAACGCAGGCCACGAGCACCGGTTTTACGTTCCAGGGCACGCTTGGCGACCGATTTCAGCGCGTCGGAACGGAATTCCAGGTCCACGCCTTCCATCTCGAACAGCTTGGCATACTGTTTGGTCAGAGCATTTTTCGGCTCGGTGAGGATCTGCATCAGCGCAGCCTCGTCGAGCTCGTCCAGTGTCGCCAGGACCGGCAGACGACCGACGAATTCCGGGATCAGACCGAACTTGACCAGATCGTCAGGCTCGACTTCACGCAGGGATTCACCGACTTTCTTGCCTTCTTCCTTGCTGCGCACTTCGGCGTTGAAGCCGATGCCGCCTTTGGTGGAACGGTTCTGAATGACCTTTTCCAGGCCTGAGAACGCACCACCGCAGATGAACAGGATGTTACGGGTGTCGACCTGCAGGAACTCCTGCTGCGGATGCTTGCGGCCACCTTGCGGCGGTACCGAGGCGACCGTGCCTTCGATCAACTTGAGCAAGGCCTGCTGCACGCCTTCACCGGAAACATCACGGGTGATCGACGGGTTGTCGGACTTGCGGGAAATCTTGTCGATTTCGTCGATGTAGACAATACCCATCTGGGCTTTCTCTACGTCGTAATCGCACTTCTGCAGCAGCTTCTGAATGATGTTCTCGACATCTTCACCCACGTAACCGGCCTCGGTGAGGGTGGTTGCGTCGGCGATGGTGAACGGAACGTTCAGCAAGCGGGCCAGCGTTTCGGCCAGCAGGGTTTTACCAGAGCCTGTCGGGCCGATCAGCAGGATGTTGCTCTTGCCGAGTTCGACGTCGTCAGCCTTTTTGTCACGCTGGTTCAGGCGCTTGTAGTGGTTGTACACCGCTACGGCCAAAACCTTTTTCGCACGCTCCTGACCAATGACGTACTGGTCAAGGATGCCGCTGATTTCTTTAGGCGAAGGCAATTTATGCGCGCTGCTTTCGGCCTGTGCTTCCTGCACCTCCTCGCGGATGATGTCATTGCACAGGTCGACGCACTCGTCGCAGATAAAGACCGAGGGGCCGGCAATCAATTTGCGCACTTCATGCTGGCTTTTGCCACAGAAGGAGCAATAGAGCAGCTTGCCGTTGTCCTCGCCGTTGCGGGTGTCAGTCATTCGTTCGATCCAAATCCGATAGGCTTGCAACACAAGATGAAGGCTATTGCGGGCTTTTTCAAGCCCGCCGCTGATCGGACATGCCGATCAGGCCTGTTTTGCGCTGCTTATATTAAGCTGGACGCTGGTTGATCACTTCATCGATCAGGCCGTATTCCTTCGCAGCTTCGGCACTCATGAAGTTGTCGCGATTGGTGTCGCGCTCGATTTCTTCCAGAGTACGGCCGCTGTGCTTGGCCATCAGCATGTTCAGACGCTCGCGGATGAAGAGGATTTCCTTGGCGTGGATTTCGATGTCCGACGCCTGGCCCTGGAAACCACCCAGTGGCTGGTGAATCATCACGCGCGAGTTCGGCAGGCAGAAACGCTTGCCCGGAGCACCTGCGGTGAGCAGGAATGCGCCCATGCTGCAGGCCTGACCGATGCAGGTGGTCGATACGTTCGGCTTGATGAACTGCATGGTGTCGTAGATCGACATGCCTGCAGTCACCGAACCGCCCGGCGAGTTGATGTAGAGATGGATGTCCTTGTCCGGGTTTTCCGCTTCAAGGAACAGCAGTTGCGCACAGATCAGGTTGGCCATGTAGTCCTCTACCGGGCCCACCAGAAAGATCACTCGCTCCTTGAGCAGGCGCGAGTAGATGTCGTAGGCGCGTTCGCCACGAGCGGACTGCTCGACAACCATCGGGACCAGGCCGCCGGCGGCCTGGATATCAGAGTTCTGCTGAATATAAGAATTACGGAACATGCTCTGCAGTCGCTCCCAAATAGTTATGTCTTGAATACGCATAAGCCAGCTCGAGAGCTGGCTTATGGTGTGCACTTCTAACGCAAAATCAATCAGTCGGCTGCTGGAGCTTCTACCGGCTTGACTGCTTCTTCGTAGGAGACCGATTTGTCGGTCACACTAGCTTTCTGCAGAACAGTATCCACAACTTGTTCTTCCAGCACAACCGAACGCACTTCGTTCAGTTGCTGCTCGTTTTTGTAGTACCACGACACGACCTGCTCTGGCTCCTGGTAAGCGGAAGCCATTTCCTGAATCATTTCGCGAACGCGAGCTTCGTCAGGCTTCAGATCGAACTGCTTGACCACTTCAGCGACGATCAGGCCCAGCACGACGCGACGCTTGGCTTGCTCTTCGAACAGCTCGGCCGGCAGTTGGTCTGGCTTGATGTTGCCACCGAACTGCTGAACAGCCTGCACGCGCAGACGGTCAACTTCGTTGGACAGCAGGGCCTTTGGCACTTCGATCGGGTTGGTGGCCAGCAGACCGTCCATGACCTGATTCTTGACCTTGGACTTGATCGCCTGACGCAGTTCACGCTCCATGTTCTTGCGAACTTCGGTGCGGAAACCGTCGATGCCGCTTTCCTTGATGCCGAATTGAGCGAAGAACTCTTCGTTCAGCTCAGGCAGCTTAGGCTCGGACACAGTGTTGACGGTCACGGTGAACTCGGCCGCTTTGCCAGCGAGGTCGAGGTTCTGATAGTCCTCAGGGAAGGTCAGGTTCAGAACGCGCTCTTCACCAGCTTTAGCGCCGACCAGGCCTTCTTCGAAGCCCGGGATCATGCGGCCGGAACCCAGTACCAGCTGAGTGCCCTTGGCGGAACCGCCAGCGAACACTTCGCCGTCGACCTTGCCAACGAAATCGATGTTCAACTGGTCTTCGTTCTGGGCGGCACGATCGGCCACTTCAAAACGGGTGTTCTGCTTGCGCAGGATGTCCAGCATCTTGTCCAGGTCAGCGTCAGCCACTTCAGCGCTCAGGCGCTCAACGGTGATGCCTTCGAAACCGGCAACGGTGAACTCAGGGAACACTTCGAATACGGCCACGTATTCCAGGTCCTTGCCCGCTTCGAGGGATTTTGGCTCGATCGAAGGCGAACCGGCTGGGTTCAGCTTCTGCTCGACCACAGCTTCGTAGAACGAAGACTGGATCACGTCGCCTACCGCTTCCTGGCGCGCGTCAGCACCGAAACGGCGCTTGATTTCGCTCATTGGCACTTTGCCTGGACGGAAGCCAGCAATTTTGGCCTTTTGGGCAGTCTGCTGCAGACGCTTGTTGACCTGAGTCTCTATGCGCTCTGCCGGCACGGTGACGCTCATGCGGCGCTCGAGAGCAGTAGTATTTTCAACAGAAACTTGCATGGATATTCCTCGTTGCACAGACGTTAGCCGGCCGTTTCCGACCCCAGAATCAAGGGCATGCATTCTAGTGGGTCAAACTCAAGAAGTCACCCTACTGGAAACGGGTAAAAAAACAGCAGGCAATTTATAGGGAGCGCCGCACGAATGCCGCGCACTCCACAGGCGAATACAAGCGATCACTTCAGGGCTCTGCATCAACCCTTCTATATATAGAAGGACAATCAATTGGCCCTGACAGCTATACCGGCAATGACCGGAACAGCGAGCAGCTCAGCCCCATCGGAACCTGTAAATTCGATGAAGTGCCCTGCCCTGCGACCTGAATCCGGCCATAACCGGATTTCAGAACCACTAAAACAAAAAAGGCGCCAGACTGTTAAATCTGGCGCCTTTCGAAATATGGGGTGGACGATGGGGATCGAACCCACGACAACGGGAGTCACAATCCCGTGCTCTACCAACTGAGCTACGCCCACCATATTGCGTAACAAAAAAGCCAAACAACTTCTTTGTCGAAACCTCATCAGGCCCGAAGCACAAATGAAGCTTTATTTGGTGCGGATGAAGAGACTCGAACTCTTACGCCTCGCGGCGCTGGAACCTAAATCCAGTGTGTCTACCAATTCCACCACATCCGCGGATGAAGCTTTTAAAGCAAAGGCGCCAGACCGTTAAATCTGGCGCCTTTCGAAATATGGGGTGGACGATGGGGATCGAACCCACGACAACGGGAGTCACAATCCCGTGCTCTACCAACTGAGCTACGCCCACCATATCGCGTTACTTGTGCCAAAGCTGCCTAATGGCGCACCCGGCAGGACTCGAACCTGCGACCATCCGCTTAGAAGGCGGATGCTCTATCCAGCTGAGCTACGGGCGCCTTGTTAATCTGTACTCTTAAAGGACTACAAACTAAGTGCTTTCCAGTGTCGCAGAACCTTGATTCCGCTTCACCTTCTTAACCAGTGCTAGGCTGTGCCCGACAAGTGCGACGAATAGTATAGAGGGCTCCAAAGGTCGTCAAATCCTTTTTGAAAAAAATTCATTTAATTAAAGGAGTTAGCGGAATTTGCTGACCAAGCGCCTTTGCCCTCACCGCTCGACATGCGAGAATGCGTTCTCATTTTTTCCCCTCTCGATGGTTAATCACGCGCAATGACTGCACAACTAATCGACGGCAAATCGATCGCCGCCAGCCTGCGCCAGCAGATCGCCCAACGAGTTGCCGAGCGTCGCCAGCAAGGCCTGCGCACCCCCGGCCTCGCGGTGATCCTGGTCGGCAGCGATCCTGCCTCTCAGGTTTATGTCTCGCACAAGCGTAAAGACTGTGAAGAGGTTGGCTTCCTCTCTCAAGCCTACGACCTGCCCTCCGACACCACTCAGGACGCCCTGACCGATCTGATCGATCGTCTCAATGACGACCCGGCCATCGACGGCGTTCTCTTGCAACTGCCTCTGCCCGAGCACCTCGATGCGTCCAAATTGCTGGAGCGCATCCGCCCGGACAAAGACGTCGACGGTTTCCACCCCTACAACGTCGGTCGTCTGGCCCAGCGCATTCCGCTGCTGCGCCCGTGCACCCCGAAAGGCATCATGACCCTGCTCGAAAGCACCGGTGCTGACCTTTATGGGATGGACGCCGTGGTCGTCGGCGCCTCCAATATTGTCGGTCGCCCGATGGCCATGGAACTGCTGCTGGCCGGCTGCACCGTCACCGTGACCCATCGCTTCACCAAGGATCTGGCCGGTCACGTCGGCCGAGCCGATCTGGTGGTCGTTGCCGCCGGCAAGCCGGGCCTGGTCAAGGGCGAGTGGATCAAGGAAGGCGCGATCGTCATCGACGTCGGCATCAACCGTCAGGACGACGGCAAGCTGGTCGGTGACGTCGTCTACGAAACCGCCCTGCCCCGCGCCGGCTGGATCACCCCGGTACCGGGTGGCGTCGGCCCGATGACTCGCGCCTGCCTGCTGGAAAACACCCTGTACGCGGCAGAAACCCTGCACGCCTGACCGGTTTTTTTCCACCGTATCGGAACCCCGCCTTGTGCGGGGTTTTTCATGCCTGAGAAAAAACTTCAACCGTTCGCCGGAAACCGCTCTTTTTACAGGCCTTTTCACGAGATTTTCAGGTCTCTCAAACAACCATCGACAGTTCTTCAGCCATACTCCTAAAATGCGCCGGTTTTAAGAAATAACCCGTTACAAACTAACGGAATATCCAACCCTTATGAGTTCGCCCGCGTGAAAATTCGTCTCTCGATTCTGAGCCTGTTTTTTGCTTTCACAGGCACATTCATCACGCCAACGATCAACGCTGCGGAAACCACCGCTGTCCCGCGCGACGCCTCGACCCTGAAGATCGCGTCCGGCAGCGCCCTGCTCATGGATATGCAGACCAATAAAGTCATTTATTCCAGCAACCCTGACGTGATCGTGCCGATCGCCTCTGTCAGCAAGCTGATGACTGGCCTGGTGGTGGTAGAAGCTCGACAGAACATGGACGAATGGATCGATGTCGATATCAGGAACACGCCGGAAATGAAGGGTGTGTTCTCCCGGGTCAAACTCAAGAGTGAGCTGCCGCGCCGCGAGATGCTGCTGATCGCTTTGATGTCTTCGGAAAACCGTGCTGCCGCCAGCCTTGCGCATCACTACCCGGGCGGCTATGCAGCTTTTATTGCGGCGATGAACGCCAAGGCCAAGGCGCTGGGCATGACCAGCACACACTTCGTCGAGCCGACCGGCCTGTCGGAACGCAACGTTTCCACTGCCCGCGACCTGAGCAAATTGCTGGTGGCTGCGCACAAGCAGCCGTTACTCGTGCAGTTGACCACCACCAAGGAAAAAACCGTGGCGTTCCGCAAGCCCAACTACACCCTGGGCTTTCGCAATACCGATCATCTGGTCAACAAGGCCGATTGGGACATCAAGATCACCAAGACCGGCTTCACCAATCCGGCCGGCCATTGCCTGGTGCTGGTGACGAAGATGGGCAATCGCCCGGTCGCCCTGGTAATTCTCGATGCGTTTGGCAAGTACACGCATTTTGCCGATGCCAGCCGTATCCGCAGCTGGGTGGAGACCGGGCGCAGCGCGAATGTTCCTGCGGTAGCCCAGCAATACAAGGCCGACAAAAACCTCAAGAGTCGTCAGAGTGGCGTGGTCGAAGCGGCAAAGTAGATCCCGCGAACATGAAAAAGCCCCGAGTCTTCGGGGCTTTTTTTCGCCTGCTGCTTTTTCAGTCGTTGGGCAGCGGCATCTTGTCGTCATCGGGGATGCCATCGCCCGAGCTCGGCTCTGGCGAAACGTCGGGCGTCAGCACATTGGGCCGCGCCAGTGGATCGCGCATCGGACTGCCCGGATCCAGCACCGGATCAACGTCTGGCTCTGGCGTGGTCGGGACGCTGTCAGGTTTGTGATCGTCGAAGCTTGAATCGGTACTCATACGCACCTCGCATCAAGGTTTCAGATCGGCCATCGGATCGTAGGGCTTGGCCGGTTTCTTCGGATCTTCACCAGGCTCGACATCCAGCGGCGCCTTGGCCGGACCGACCGGATCGACTTGCGGATCGTCAAGGTCCGGCGAATCCGGATCGAATCCCAGATCATCACCCGAGGAGTGATCGGACGAATGCGGGCCTTTCGGGGTTGAGGAATCTGCCATGTTGCCTCCTTGATTCACCCGCGAAGCACGGGTACTGATCTTCAGAGGCCTGCCGGCCGCAGTCGTGCCCGGCAGATGACGAACGGAGCCTTACTGCGCCGCCAGAGCTTTTCTCGCTTGCGCCGCGGCGTTTTCTTCACCAGCCTGCGCCAGCTCATCGGCGGCTTTCAGCCAACGGGCACGGTCTACAGCGGCCGGGATTTGCGACGGCTTCTGGATCAGAATCGCCCAGCCACCGGATTTGTCGAACGCTGACTCGAAGCTGCCAAAATCCATCAATTGCCGACGATTCATGCCGGCGCGCAGCAGGACCTTCTGCTTATTGCGGTCGTAGCCGGAGAGGATCGCGTAACGCGGTTCAGCCCAAAAGGCCGAACCCTCGCTGAAGCGCACCATCACCGGATAACCTGCCGCAACCTGAGTCAACAAGGCTGGCAGCTTGCTGTCTAGCGGATAGACCACCAGGCCATATTCGCGGGCGAGGTTCTGCATGTTTTGCTGCAGCTTGTCTTCAGCGCCCGGCAAGTTCAGCGGTTTTTCCAGAAGTCCCGGAGTGATCACGATGCCTTGTTGCGACAGCAGACTGGCCAGCACCTGTGGTCCGCTCTGATTGGCTTCGCCGCGATAAAAAGTGCCGCTGAGCTCAACCCGCTCGGGCAAGCGCTTGACTTCCGGCACCACATTGCCTGCGCATCCGCTCAGCGCCGCCACGCAGGCGCCGATAAGCAACCCCCCACGCATTCGAGAAAATACCTGCACCATCTTCACTCTCTTCACAGACGCCGGACATCGTGTTCCGGCAACGCCAGCGATCATAGAGCCGCACCTGCTCGCGGTATAGCCTTAAACCGCAGACACCGCGATTACATAGAGCAAAGTGATTGGTCACTAACGACCTTTGGTCAATAGCTTGAAACACCCCATTGACTAGACTGTCACTGAAATAGAGCGAATTGCGAAAAGCGAGCGCCCGACGCAGGGCGAAGAGGAGGCACCAATGAGCCTGACCATGACCATCGTGATGTTGATAGCCGGCTGGCTGGCCGTGGCGACTGCCATGTTGTGGGGCGTGTTGCGGATTTCCCGGCGGCATCATCACCCGGTGCAGACGCCAACGGTTGAGAAGACAGAGAAGCATTCCGTACGGCACGTTGCCGCGCACTGAAGATCAAGAGCCCCTCACCCTAGCCCTCTCCCGGAGGGAGAGGGAACTGACCGGGTTGTTCTTTTGAATTACGCCGACGTCAATCATCGAGCCGAACACAGGAGTTGAAGAGCCCCTCACCCCAGCCCTCTCCCTCGGGAGAGGGCTGGGGTGAGGGGGCTCGCTCTCAAACACAACGCCAATATCAAAGCGAAAAAAAACCGCCTGGACTCAACCAGCCCAAGCGGTTTTTTTGTTGTCAGCCATTACGCCTGCTGAGCAACCTTCTTCTGCTTCGCCCGGCGCGACATCATGTTCAACACCTCGATACCGGCCGAGAACGCCATGGCCGCATACACATAACCTTTCGGTACATGGGCGCCGAAGCCTTCAGCGATCAGCGTCATGCCGATCATGATCAGGAAGCCCAGCGCCAGCATGACCACGGTCGGGTTGTCGTTGATGAACTTGGCCAGCGGATCAGCCGCGAGCAGCATCACCAGTACCGACACCACCACCGCGATGATCATGATCGGCAAGTGTTCGGTCATGCCGACAGCGGTAATGATGCTGTCGATCGAGAACACCATATCCAGCATGAGGATCTGGCCGATGGCCGCGGCGAAGCCCAAGGTCACGGTCGACGTCGCGGTCTTTGGATCTTCCGGCGCCGGGTCCATGCTGTGATGGATCTCGGTCGTGGCTTTCCAGACCAGGAACAGGCCACCGGCGATGAGGATCATGTCCTTCCAGGAGAACGCATGGCCGAGGATTTCGATCACCGGCTCGGTCAACTGAACGATGAAGGCGATGGTGCTCAACAGTGCCAGACGCAGGATGAGGGCCATGCCGATACCGATACGGCGCGCCTTTTGCCGATGCTGCTCGGGCAATTTGTTGGTGAGGATCGAGATAAAGATCAGGTTATCGATGCCGAGCACGATTTCCATCACCACCAATGTGGCCAAAGCAACCCAGGCGGTCGGGCTGGCGGCGAGTTCTAACAGATATTCCATGGGTCAGTCCTGACTCTGTGTAAGACGGTTCAGATGGTCTTGGAGGAAGATTCGGATTCTTCCGCTTGTTTTTCCGGTGTTTCTTTTTTCTGGATCAAGCCACCGGTGGCATCGCTGAGCGCTTGCTCGGCGGCCTTGTGGGTGTCGTCGATCGCTTGCTTGGCGGTCTCAGCCGCCGCGCCCATCAATTGCTGCGCGCTTTTTTCCGCCTGATCACAACCGGCCAGAACCAGTAAAGACGCAAACATCACTGCGGGAAATGTGTATTTCATAAGGTTTCCTTCGAATGAACAGACAGGCGCACACACCGGCCGTCGATGGCTGGGCATTCTAGGGAGATGAACAGTTCAGGAAAATTCGTATTTTTAGCGGCTATACTTCGGTTTTCACGAAGTGGCGATCGATATGCTCAATTACCGACAACTGCATTACTTCTGGGTCGTGGCTAAAACCGGCAGCATCGTCCGCGCCTGCGAGCAGCTCAATCTGACGCCGCAGACCATCAGCGGGCAGATTTCCCTGCTCGAACAAACCTATAACGTGGAACTGTTTCGTCGCGTTGGCCGGCAGCTGGAGCTCACCGAAGCCGGGCGCCAGGCCCTGCCCTACGCCGAGCAGATGTTTCAGTTGGGCGGCGAGCTGGAGCTGATGCTGCGCGCGCAACCCAACGAGCAGCAGATCCTGTTCCGGGTTGGCGTCGCCGATGTGGTGCCAAAATCCATTGTCTATCGCCTGATCGCACCGACCATGGAGCTGAGCGAGCCGCTGCGCATCACCTGTCGCGAGGACAAACTCGAACGCCTGCTCGCGGATCTGGCCATTCAACGTCTGGATCTGGTGATTTCCGACAGCCCGATGCCCTCGCATCTGGACATCAAGGGCTACAGCCAGAAGCTCGGTGAATGCGGTATCAGTTTTTTCGCCACCGCCGAACTCGCCGCACAGTATGGCCAGGACTTCCCGCGCAGCCTGCACGGCGCGCCGCTGTTGATTCCCGGAGCCGAAACCGTGGTGCGCAGCCGCTTGCAGCGCTGGTTCGCCGAACAGCAGATCCAGCCGCAGATAGTCGGCGAGTTCGATGACAGTGCTTTGATGCAGGCCTTCGGCCAATCCGGCAGCGGGATCTTTATCGGCCCGAGCGTGATTGCCGAGGAAGTGAAGCGTCAGTACGGCGTCGAACTGATTGGCCAGACCGACGCGGTGAGCGAGTCGTTCTACGCCATTTCGGTGGAGCGCAAGGTCAAGCACCCTGGCATCGTTGCGATTACCGAGGGTGCCCGACGCGAGCTGTTTACCGGATTATGAAGCGCAGGCTTCACGCGGCTTCAGCGTCATCAGCACCATGGCGAGGAACACCGACAGCAGGATGAAGCCGGCAGCGGCGAAGCCGAGAAAGCCCAGACCGGCACTGTCGATCACCCGACCGCCGACCATCGCGCCCAGGCCGATGCCGAGGTTGGCCCCGGCGATGTTCAGCGACGCGGCAAATGCAGGCGCTTGCGGCGCGGCTTTCATCAGGCGCACATGGCTGACCAGGAACAGCGCCGCCTGGGTTACGCCCCAGATGCCCATCGCCACTGCCAGGCCGACGGGCGAATGAATGTTCGGCACCAGCGAGACCATGCCAGCGATCATGAACGCGCAGAACAACACCGACGCTCCCAGCGGATGCCGATCCACCGCACGTCCACCGAGCGAGTTACCAATCAGCCCGACCGCGCCAAAGGCCATCAGGCACCAGCCGACTACGGTGCCGTTGAACCCGGCAAGGCGCTCGAGGATGTCGGCGAGGTAGGTGTAGGCGGTAAACATGCCGCTGAACACCAGAATCGACAACACGATATGGCCGATCATCAACGGGCTGCGCAGGATCTTGAATTGCGAACGGAAGCTGACCTGATGCTGGTGCAGACTGGTTTTTGGCAGGTAGACAAACAGCAGCAAGGCTTTGGCAAACGCGATCAGCGCGAGAATGCCGAATGCGCTGCGCCAGCCGAACGCGTCGGAAATCAGCGTGCCGACCGGAATGCCGAACACCGTGGCGCAGACAATACCGAAGCCGATCTTGGCAATCGCCCGACCGGCGAAATCCGGGCCGACGATGTCCACCGCCGTCTCGCTGGCCAGCGCCCAGAACACCGGCAAGCCCAGCGCCGGAATCAAGCGCGCGATGGCCATCACCCAGATGTTCGGCGCCAAAGCTGCAACTGTGTTGGCCAGGCCGAACATGATCAGGATGCTGATGAACAGTCTGCGCCGTTCGAAACGGGCGAAATACGCGGTCAGGAACGGGCCGAACAGCGCCACGGTAAAGGCGAACAACGTCACCAACAGCCCGGCTTGCGGGATGGTGACTTCGAGGTCTCGGGCTATCGCCGGCAGCAGGCCGACAATGACGAATTCCGTGGTCAGCACCGTGAACCCGGCGGCGGACAACAGAAGAATAGGCAACAGCATGCGCAACTCCAGCAAAACGACGACGCCAGCGATGACCCGGAGGCCCGCTGGCAGAACTAGAAAATGAGGATGGCGAATCTTAACAGACTGTGTCTGCACTGAGTTGCCCAAAACTGCCGATCTGCCCGGTTGATGCGGTGGCAGATCGTCACAGGCTGAAGGTTGGCGCCTGCGCTGTGATAAAGTCCGCGCCCTGAAAATCGTACAGCTGATCAACGTGCCGTTTGGCGGCGTTGATGTCACTTCGACAGGCGTTTCGTGACTGCCCACGACGCTTCGCACCCTATAAAAAACAGAGATGCCGTCATGACCGCTTCATCCCCTTCTCTTTTGCAACGCCTGAAAAACCTCAGTCTGGTCAGCCAGATTGTCATCGGCCTGATCGCCGGCATCGCCCTGGCTCTGTTCGCCCCGGAAGCGGCGAAGTCCACCGCGTTCATCGGCAAAGTGTTTGTCTCGGCGTTGAAAGCCGTGGCGCCGATTCTGGTGTTCGTGCTGGTGATGGCTTCGATCGCCAACCACAAGCATGGCCAGGAAACCCACATTCGGCCGATCCTGTTCCTCTACCTGCTGGGCACGTTCGCCGCAGCGGTGGTGGCCGTGGTTGTCAGCATGAGCTTCCCGTCGAGCCTGGTACTGTCCACGGACAACGTTACGGTCACCGCGCCCGGCGGCATCACCGAGGTCCTGCAAAGCCTGTTGCTGAGTGTTGTCGACAACCCGGTCAGCGCGCTGATGAATGCCAACTTCATCGGCATTCTCGCCTGGGCGATCGGCATGGGCATCGCCATTCGCCACGCCGGCGATACCACCCGCGAAGTGCTCGATGATCTGTCCAACGGCGTGACCCTGATCGTGCGCGTAGTGATTCGCTTCGCGCCGCTGGGCATCTTTGGCCTGGTGGCGTCGACGCTGGCCACTTCCGGTTTCGGCGCGCTGCTCGGCTATGCGCACCTGCTGGCCGTGCTGCTGGGCTGCATGCTGTTCGTTGCGCTGGTGATGAACCCGCTGATCGTGTTCTGGAAGCTGCGCCGCAACCCGTACCCGCTGACCCTGATGTGCCTGCGCGAAAGCGGCATCACCGCATTTTTCACCCGCAGCTCGGCGGCGAACATTCCGGTCAATCTGGAGTTGAGCAAGCGCCTGGGCCTGCACGAAGACACCTACTCGGTATCGATCCCGCTTGGCGCCACCATCAACATGGCGGGCGCGGCAATCACCATCACCGTGCTGACCCTGGCGGCCGTGCACACCTTGGGCATCGCCGTGGACATCCCGACCGCGATCCTGCTCAGCGTCGTCGCAGCAATCTGCGCCTGTGGCGCTTCGGGTGTGGCCGGTGGTTCGCTGCTGCTGATTCCGCTGGCGTGCAGCCTGTTCGGCATCCCGAGCGAGATCGCCATGCAGGTCGTGGCGGTAGGCTTCATTATTGGCGTGCTGCAGGATTCGGCGGAAACCGCGCTCAACTCGTCGACCGATGTGCTGTTTACCGCAGCGGCTTGCCTCGGTGAGGAAGAGAAGGCTAAGCGCACGGCGTAATTTCTCGCGCAACGAAAAGCCCGCCTTGGTGTGAACCTTGGCGGGCTTTTTTGTGGCTGGGAATCTACCCCCTCACCCCAGCCCTCTCCCGGTGGGAGAGGGAGCCGACCGAGGGGTCTGGCGCGATACGTCGACCTGAACGATCCAGTCGATTATGGATTCACTGCAAATCTCTCAAGGCGGCGTAACCTTGCAATATCCCCCGGTCAGTCCCCTCTCCCTCCGGGAGAGGCTTAGGGTGAGGGGCTTTTGCCGGCTTAGAACGCGCCCATGTAGTCGCGCTTGCCCACTTCAACGCCGTTATGACGCAGCAGCGCATAAGTGGTGGTGACGTGGAAGAAGAACTGCGGCAAGCCGTAAGTCAGCAAATACGCCTGACCACTGAAGCGCTTCTCTTTCGGCGTGCCCGGACGGGTCACGATTTCGATGCCTTCCTTGCCGTCGATCTGCTCTGGCTTGATCTCGCCGATGAAGGCCAGAACCTTGGCAATCAGCGCTTGCAGCTCGGCGAAGGTGGTTTCGGTGTCGTCGTACTTCGGCAATTCGACCTCAGCCAGACGCGCCGACACGCCTTTGGCGAAATCCACAGCGATCTGCACCTGACGCACCAGCGGGAACATGTCCGGGTACAACCGCGCTTGCAGGAAGACGCTCTGGTCGATGTTTTTCGCGCTGGCGTGGGCTTCAGCCTTTTTCAGCACATCGCTCAGGGCGTTGAGCATTTGTTGAAAAACCGGGACGGATGCGGCGTACAGTGAAATGGTCATGGCAATCTCATGTGATGGCTGGGTAATACGTGGTGGCGATTATAGCCATGCTTGATGACCGCACGGCTTGCCTTTTGTTTGGCAAGGATTAGGCTAGGCGGCTTCGACTGCAGAGGGAACGCGCGATGAGCAACGAACAAGAATCCACCGCCGAACAGCCACGGCTCAATGCCACGGAAATCCGCATCCTCGGTGCGCTGATCGAAAAGCAGGCCACCAGCCCGGAAACCTATCCGCTGACCCTCAACGCGCTGGTGCTGGCCTGCAATCAGAAGACCAGCCGCGAACCGGTGATGAACCTCAATCAGGGTCAGGTTGGCCAGAGCCTGCGGGCGCTGGAAGGTCGCGGCTTCACCAGACTGGTCATGGGCAGCCGCGCCGACCGCTGGGAGCACAAGGTCGACAAGGCGCTGGAACTGGTGCCGGCACAGGTGATTCTGACGGGTTTGATGTTTCTGCGCGGCCCGCAGACCGTCAATGAACTGCTGACCCGCAGCGGGCGCATGCATGAGTTCGAAGATAGCGAACAGGTCGTGCATCAGCTTGAGCGATTGATCGCTCGTGGACTGGCGGTGTTGATTCCGCGTCAGTCCGGGCAGCGCGAGGATCGCTACACCCATGCGCTGGGCGATCCGGCGGATATCGAGGCGATATTGGCGGCGCGGCACAATCCCGGGGAGCGTTCGAGCGGTGGCGTTTCGCTGGAGCGCCTTGAAGAACTGGAAGCGCGGATTGCAGCGCTGGAAGAACGCCTGGCCCGTCTCGAATAACCCTGGGATCCCCGTGTAGGAGTGAGCCTGCTCGCGATAGCGGTGTGTCAGTCACAGCGGATTTGACCGACATACCGCT